>NZ_JAGPVV010000248.1 GCF_018066915.1 Roseovarius sp. | reverse complement strand
CCCGGACATTGTCGTCATGTCCAAGGGCTTTGCCGCTGGCTATGTGCCGCTTGGCGCGATGGTGGCGCATGAGCGGCTGGTCGAGCCGGTTTTGGATGCGGGCGGCTTTCTGCATGGCTTCACCTATGCGGGCAATCCGCTGGCCTGCGCCGCGGGCCTCGCCGTGATCGACGAGATTGAGCGCATGGATCTGGTGGGCAACGCCGCGCAGATGGGCGACCGGCTGCAAGAGCGCCTGCGCGGCCTGATGCAGCGCTATGCCATCATCGGCGACGTGCGCGGTAAGGGGCTGCTGACGGCATTCGAGTTCATGGCGGATCGCGGCACCAAGGCCCCGCTGCCCAAGGGATTGCGCGCCTTCGATCGCTTCGTGCAGATCGCCTATGAAAAGGGGCTGATCGTCTATGCGCGGCGCACCCGAGACGGGATCGAGGGGGATCACATCATCGTCGCCCCCCCAATGATCGTGACCGAAACGCACTTGGACGAGATTACCGAAATGCTGGATGCCTCGCTGGCAGAGTTTACAAACGAAATCCGCCCCGCGCTGGAGCAGGCCGTGTAATGCGCGAGATTATCATTACCTGCGCGCTGACAGGCTCGATCCACACGCCCTCCATGTCGCCACAACTGCCGATCACGGCCGACGAAATCGCCCGTGCCGGGATCGAGGCGGCCGAGGCGGGGGCGGCCATTCTGCACCTGCATGCGCGTGATCCGCAAACCGGGCGGCCCTCTGCCGACCCCGCACATTTCCGCGCCTTTCTGCCCCGGTTGAAACAGGGCTGCGATGCGGTTCTAAACCTCTCGACCGGGGGCAGCGCGACCATGACGCTCGATGAACGGCTGGCCGCGCCCATCGAGGCTGCCCCAGAAATGGCCTCACTCAACATGGGCACTATGAATTTCGCGCTCTACCCGATGGCAGAGCGGATCACCGACTGGCGGAACGATTGGGAGCAGCCCTTTCTCGAAGGCTCGGATGATCTGGTGTTCAAGAACACCCCCCGCGACATCGCCCGCATCCTGACGGAACTAGGCCAAGAACGCGGGGCGCGGTTCGAGTTTGAATGTTACGACCTGAGCCACCTCTACATGCTGCGCCATTTCGCGGATCGCGGGCTGATCCGCGCGCCTTATTTCATCCAGTTCGTCTTTGGTGTCTTGGGCGGCATGGGCGCGGACCCCGAGAACCTCACGCATATGGTTCGCATCGCGGACAAGCTCTTTGGTCGGGATTACATGTTTTCCGTGCTGGCCGCCGGGCGGCATCAGATGCCGATGGCGGCGCAGGCGGCGGCAATGGGTGGGCATGTGCGTGTGGGGCTGGAGGATAGTCTGACCATCGGGCGCGGCACGCTGGCACGCTCCAACGCCGAACAGGTCACCAAGGTGCGCGGTATCGTCGAGGCGTTGGGCCGGGTGGTGGTCAGCCCCGATGAGGCGCGCGCGCTCTTGGGTCTCAAGGGCGCCGACCGGGTGGCGATCTGAACCATGGCAGAATTCCGGATGGTCAAAACTGAGGATGATCTGGCCATGTTGGACACGGCCCTGCGCCAACTCAGCGCGGATTTGGGCGATGTCCATAGCGCCGGTTTGGACGCCTTGCGCGCCGGTCTGACGGGCGCGATACCGGCGGCCTATGGTCTGCTCGCAGTGGAGGGGGATTTGATCGGCGCCGCCCTTTTTGGCCCGATGTTTTCCACCTTGCGCGGGGCGGCTGGCGTCTATGTCTCTGACCTCTGGGTCACAGAGGCGGCACGCGGCAAGGGGTTGGGCCGCGCACTCCTATCTCAGGTGGCACGCCGCGCAGGCACACTCTGGCGGGCGGAATGGATGATGCTGGCGGTCTACGCCCACACCCCGGCTTCACGCCAGTTCTACGAACGGCTGGGTTTCGAGGCGCAGGATCAAGTGACACAGATGCGCCTGCCACAGGCGGCCATGCGCAGATTGATGGGAGAGCATGGATGAAGGCAATTTTTGACGCGCGGCAATGGCGGCATGATCCCAAGCATTTCATGGCCAACGGGGTGATCAAGCCAAGCCCCGAACAGCCCGAGCGCATCACGCGGCTGACAGAGGGGGCCAAGGCGGCTGGCTGTGAGTTTGTGGCACCTGAGGATGCCGGGCTCGGTCCAATCGCTGCTCTCCATTCGCCAGAGTATGTGACATTCTTGCGCCACATCTACGCGCGATGGCAGCACATTGAGGGCGCGGGCCAAGAGGTGATCCCCAATGTTCACCCCGCCAATCGGAGCGACAATTACCCCAAGTCCGCCGTGGGGCAGGCCGGCTATCATCAGGCCGATACCGCTTGCCCCATCGGGGCGGGCACGTGGGAGGCTGCCTATTGGTCGGCGCAGACCGCCGTGACCGGGGCGGATATGCTGGCCGCTGGAGAGCGGGCCGCCTATGCGCTCTGCCGTCCACCGGGGCATCATGCCTTTGGCGATTTGGCCGGGGGGTTCTGCTTTCTTAACAACGCTGGCATTGCGGCAGAGCGGTTGCGCACGAGTGGGCTGCGCGCGGCGATCCTTGATGTCGATGTGCATCACGGCAATGGCACCCAAGGCATTTTCTATGATCGCGACGATGTGCTGACCGTTTCGATCCACGCCGATCCCGCGCGGTTCTATCCCTTTTTCTGGGGCCACGCCGACGAGCGTGGCACGGGGCGCGGCAGGGGCTATAACCTCAACCTGCCGTTGGAACGCGGCACAGGCGATGATGCCTATCTGAAGACACTCGACGTCGCTCTGGAGTGGGTGGCGAATTTCGGGGCCGATGTGGTGGTCGTGGCGCTTGGTCTTGATGCCTATGAGGGCGATCCGTTTCAAGGGCTGGCCATCACCACGCCCGGATTTGGGCGCATCGGGGCGGCGATTGCCGGGCTGGGGCTGCCCACGCTCTTTGTGCAAGAGGGTGGGTATCTTTGTAAGGAATTGGGCCAGAACCTTACATCGGTCCTGACGGGATTTGAGGGGGCGTGAGCATGGCCGATGTGATCGTGATCGGCGGCGGCATTGCCGGGATCAGCGCGGCGGCAGAGCTTGCGCGCGGCGGTGCCGATGTCGTCGTTCTCGAAATGGAACCCCAGATCGGCTATCACGCCACGGGTCGCTCCGCCGCCATCTTCATCCGCAACTACGGCAATGCCACTCTGCGCGCGCTCAATGCTGTGGCAGAGCCGATTTTCGAGCAGCCGGGCGAGATCAGCGACAAACCTTTGCTCAGCCCGCGTGGCGAATTGATGGTCGCCTTCGAGGAAGAATTGCCGATCCTCGACGCCTATCTGGATGGCTCGACCGGCATTGACCGTCTGACTGGCAAGGAAGCCGCCGAAATCGTGCCGATCCTGCGCGCGGACCGGATTGCGGGCGCGATGATCGAACGCGGCGCGCGCGGCATCGACGTGGACCTCTTGTTGCAAGGCTATGCGCGCCTGTTGCGGGCGCGGGGCGGGCGGATCATGACCGGTGCTGCGGTCAGCGGCCTGTCGCAGAGCGCCGGGTTATGGCAGGTCGAAACCGCCCAGGGTCAGCACAGCGCGCCGATCATCGTCAACGCTGCCGGTGGCTGGGCCGATGAGGTGGCCGCCTTGGCCGGGGTGCCGCGTGCAGGGTTACAACCCTATCGCCGGTCTGCCGCGATCATTCCGGCACCCTTGGGATATGACACCGAACATTGGCCAATCTTCGGCTCTATCGCTGAAACATGGTATGCCAAGCCCGAGGCGGGCAAGTTGATGGTGTCCCCTGCCGATGAAGACCCGGTCGCCCCCCATGACGCCTGGGCCGATGACATGGTGCTGGCCGAGGGGCTGCATCGGTTCGAGCAGGCCGTTACCGTGCCGGTGACACGGGTCGAGCATAGCTGGGCGGGCCTTCGCACCTTTGCCCCCGACCGCACGCCGGTGGTGGGGTTTGATCCGCAGGCGGACGGGTTTTTCTGGCTGGCCGGGCAGGGTGGCTACGGCGTGCAGACAGCACCCGCACTGTCACGGCTGACGGCGGCGCTGATTGCAGGGGGTGTGCCGGATGTGCCGGATCACGTTCTGGCGACCATGGCACCGGGGCGGTTCAGACCGGCATAGGGGGCCGAGTGGCGAGCAATCACCCCTGTGCTTTGGCCTTGATCGAGGCGAATTTGCGCAGGAGGTGATCCTTCATCAGCTTGCCACAACGCTCGGCATCCCGCGCGCGCAACGCCTCGATGATGGCCTCATGTTCCTCGACCGCCGCGCGCCAGCGTTCCGGCGTGAGATTGGCCTGATAGCGCGCCCGCTGGACCCGGAAGGCCAGCAATTCATGCGCGCGCACCAAAGTTTCATTCCCCGCCGCCGCCAGAATCGCCTTGTGGATGGCTTGATTGATGCGGAAATAGGTCGGGCGGTCCGCCTCGTCATAGGTGCGCCGCAGCGCAGCGGTCATGTCCGCAATCTCTTGCACCGTGTCCGCCCCGGCCTGCAACGTAGCCAACTCGCCTGCCAGCCCCTCAAGAGCGGCCAGCACGCAAAACACCTCGGCCAGTTCCGCCTCGCTCTGGCGGGTGATGACCGCACCGCGATGTGGGATGAGATCAAGCAACCCCTCCGCCGCCAACACTTTGAGCGCCTCGCGCAGCGGCGTTCGGGATACACCGAACTGTTCGGTCAGGGCCTTTTCGTTGATCTTTTCACCAGGCTGCAATTGCCCTTCGAGGATCATCTGGCGCAGGCGGTTGGTGATCTCGACGGCCAGTGCAGTGCGGCCAATGGGATCGGGTTTGAGGGCGGTCATAGGGGCCTCCGGGCCGGGGTTATCCATCATTGCGGCCCTCCCTTACAGCATTTCCTGATGCCCTGTCGAAGATTTCCGCGATGTGCAGCGCGCGGCGGTCGGTGCCATCGGCAATCTGGTGACGGCAAGAGGTGCCATTGGCGATCAGAAGATCATCCGAGGCGGCGGCACGCACCGCAGGCAAGAGCGACAATTCCCCCATCTTGAGCGAGACCTCGATGGTCTCTGCCTGATAGCCAAAGGCTCCCGCCATGCCACAACAGCTGCTCTCGATGGTCTTGGAATCAAGACCGGGGATCAGCGCCAGAGCCTGCCCCATGTCGCCCATGACGCCCGCTGCCTTTTGATGGCAATGGCCGTGGACATGGGCGGTCTGACCCAGAGCGTCAAGCGGCAGATCAAGCCGCCCAGCACGCGCCTCGCGGGCAATGAATTCCTCGAAGAGAAAGGCGTTTTCCGACAGGAGCCGCGCATCCTCTCCCGGCAAAAGCGTCAGAAACTCATCGCGCAGGGTCAACAGGCACGAAGGCTCCAACCCCACCACCGGCACGCCTGCGCGGATATGCGGCAGGAGCGCATCCAACGTCCGCCGCGCCTCGGCGCGGGCCTTGTCGATCATGCCTGCCGCCAGATATGTGCGCCCACAGCAGAGCGGGCGACCGGGCGCATTTGCGGTGATCACCTCGTATCCGGCGCGCGCCAGCACGCGCAACGCGGCGCGGGGTATCTCCGGCTCCATCCAGCGGTTGAACGTATCGGTAAAGAGGATGACCTTGCCCGCTTTGGTCGAAGACCGGGCGCGCTTGACCTCGGCGTCCTTGAAGAAATCACCTCGAAAGAGCGGAAGGGACCGCGCAGCGGCCAGCCCGGTCATCCGCTCACTCAGGGCTGCCAGCATCGGCACGCGGTTGCGCAGCGCGATGAGGCCACGCAGCACCACGGCAACCCGCGCAT
>NZ_JAGPVV010000230.1 GCF_018066915.1 Roseovarius sp. | reverse complement strand
AGCCCCCCGCTCCAAGGATGGCTGCGACTAAAGGCCAGAAGGGTCTGTGGCCGTCCTTCGGACGACAGCCGTGTCTCGATCATCAGCGTGCCGCGCGTCAGAAGAGCGTTTGGATCGGGGGGCGACGCCGCCGCTTGCGGTGCGTCAAGCCCGTTCAGGGCAAACCGCCCTCCCGCCTGATCGGAGATCCCGATCCACCCCATCCCTCAGGCCGCCAGCCCTTGCGCCACCAACAGCCGCGCCTCATAGCTCCGGAGTGTCCGGCGCGCGGCGGGGCTATAGCCTGCGCCGGTCTCGGGGTCGATTTCCGGAAAGAGTGCGCAAATTTCGGCGATGATCTCAGATTCGAAACTGTGGGTGATCTGCGGTCCGGGCAGGAAACTCTCAGTGGCCAGACCCTCGGAAAAGACCACCTGATGCCGGTCAAAGAGGATGTGGACATAGTCGACCATGCCCCCCTCGATCCGCCGCACCGATCGGTCATTGACCAGATCGCGCGCCGCGATCAGCACCTCACGCTCGCCAAAGAGCAATTCCGCAAGTGAATCGCGGATCAGCACCCGATGCAGGGGCGAGAGTAACAATGTCCGATGCCGTCCAAAAGTATCGGCGGCGATCCGGATCGGGGCAAAATCGCCCATCGCCGCCACACGCCGCCGCCCGATCCAACGCAGCGGTTGCGCGCCGTCATCCTGTGTCATCACCAGATCACCGGGGCGCAGCGCGTCGACGGGCACCTCGCCATCCGGCGTGCGGATCAGCGTGCCTGCGACAAAGCAGGGCACGGAATTGACAGTAACAAAGCCGACATCGGTCTGGCCGGTGCTGCTCTGAACCTCGTAGGTGAAATTGAAGACCTCGGTGTCGCCATCGCCGATCACCTCGATGGTGCCATCCGCATTCAACCGGATTTGCTGGCCGGAATTGAGGGTGACGATGTCGCCTGCAACGACCGCCTTGCCGTTGATCTGGGTGATCGTCAGCGTGCCGGTGGTGTTGTTCACCTCATTGCCCAGAAGGTCGATGATGCGGGTGCCATCCGGAAAGAGCGTGGCCGTGTCATCCATCGCCACAAGCGTGGTTTGCACGCTGTTGGCGGCAATCAGCACGGTCGAGTCGTAATTGGCATCCGTCACATCCGCAATCCCGATGCGGATGGAATTCACCACTCCGGAATTGACCGGAATGGTCAGGGTCATCGTGACGGTAAAGCCGTCCATCTCGGTGTTGAACTGGTCTTGGGTGTTGTCGATGAAAAGGTTGCTGTTGGACCCGGCGTTGAGGTTGTTGGGGTCGATGTCGCCATCGCCGACGCTGAGCGGCACAAGGCTTCCATTGATCCATACGCCAAAGAAATCCTGAAACGCCCCTACCGCGAATTCCGGATATTCCTCGGAGGCAAAGACGAATTGCATCGTCATCACATCGCCGGTGGGGATGAAATCCACATCGAGGAAAGACGCGTCAAAGGTCTGCGCCCCCGCGGCGGCATTGAAATCCGCCACGCCATTGGGGCCGCTCGATGTGGAGGTAGTGCTGGCGCTCTGGTTCGATTGGAAGAAGTTGTTGTTGGTGAAGCTCCGCAAATCGCCGGTCGAGAACATGACACCGCTGTCGCTTGGCACGACGCCGGGCGATATGGCGTTGCCATTGGTGTAGATGCCCGATGAATCACGGTCGCCGGTGTAAGAGGCATTGATCACCTGCACCCCGTCACCGAATATCGTCTGGGCCATCTGAATCGCGGATGCGTTCAGATTGATCGGGATTTCGACGCCTGCCACCATGTCTCTGCCTGCCCCTTGCAGAGGCAGCGTGCCCAAGCACACGCGCGGTCCATATGACCGCCCGATCCGGGATGCAAAAGCGCATGGTGTCGCCTGTTATGCGCCTTGCTGCTCGAATGTCGCGGACCAATCTGTCCTTTGCGGATCTGGCGGCCCTGACGTGGTTTGTTCACCCTGCCTCGGGTTTTGTTATATCCTTTTGGATAGCAAACTATTTTCGCGTTGTTAAGGTTTATTCGCCGGAGGCCGCCGCACGGGGGCAAGCTGTGGCAAGGACGCATTGGGCGATGCTTTGGATTTTGCCCGGTTTGCCTTTGTGCGCGATCCGCGCTAGGCCTCGGGCAAACCCGAAATACAGGACGCATGCCATGCCCCACACCCCGCTTGATCCCGCTCGCCTCACGGCTGACCTCATCCGCTGCGCCTCGGTCACGCCGGAAGAGGGGGGGGCCCTGTGCCTCTTGCAAGAGGTTCTGAGCGAGGCCGGATTTACCTGTGTCCGGGTGGATCGGGGCGAGGTGGCCAATCTCTTTGCCCGTTGGGGGGCCAAGGGGGCGGCGCGCAGCTTTGGTTTTAACGGGCATACCGATGTGGTGCCGGTGGGGGATCTGGCGGCCTGGTCAGTGCCGCCCTTTGGCGGGGTCGAGAAAGACGGCATGATCTGGGGGCGCGGGGCCACGGATATGAAATCGGGCGTTGCGGCCTTTGCGGCGGCGGCGGTGGATTTCGTGCGCGAGACGCCGCCCGATGGAGCGGTGATCCTCGCGATCACTGGCGATGAAGAGGGCGATGCGCTGGATGGCACGGTGGCCCTGCTCGATTGGATGCAATCCGAAGGCGAGGCCATGACCGCGTGCCTCGTCGGAGAGCCGACCTGCCCGGAACGCATGGGCGAGATGATCAAGATCGGGCGGCGCGGTTCGCTCTCGGCATGGTTCACGCTGACGGGGGTGCAGGGCCATTCCGCCTATCCGCACCGCGCCCGCAATCCGTTGCCCGCGATGGCGCGGTTGATGGATCGCCTCGCCTCGCACCGGTTGGACGCGGGCACGGCGCATTTCGATCCCTCGACGCTGGCGGTCGTGACCATCGACACAGGCAATCCCGCGACCAATGTGATCCCGGCACAGACCCGCGCCACCGTCAATATCCGTTTCAACGACACCCATCACAGCAGCGGTCTGATCGCTTGGATGCAAGACGAGATGGACCGCGTCTGCGCAGACTTCGGCATCACCGGCGAGATGCGCGTCAAGGTGTCGGGCGAGAGCTTTCTCACCCCGCCGGGGCCCCTGTCGGATCTGGTGGCGCGCGCGGTTGAGGCAGAGACCGGCGTGGTGCCCGTGCTCTCGACTACCGGGGGCACCTCGGATGCCCGCTTTGTCAAGGATCACTGCCCGGTGGTTGAATTCGGCCTTGTTGGCCAGACCATGCATCAGGTCGATGAACGGGTCGAGGTGGCGCAGATTCACCAACTCAAGGCGATCTATGCCCGTATCCTGCGGGATTACTTTGGCTGATGCGCCGCTATCTGATCGTCATGGTCAAGGAACCGCGCCCCGGCCGCGTTAAAACCCGTCTGGGGCGTGACATCGGCATGGTCGCGGCGGCGTGGTGGTTTCGGCATCAGGTGGCGCGCCTCTTGCGGCAGGTGGACGATCCCCGCTGGCGGGTCGTGATTGCGGTGTCCCCCGATCACGCAGGGCTCAAGAGCCGCGTCTGGCCGGCCCATTTGCCGCGTGTGGCGCAGGGGCCGGGTGATCTGGGAGACCGGATGGGGCGGCTCTTGCGCGGTATGCCGCCCGGCCCGGTCTGCATCATCGGCGCGGATATTCCGGGCGTTACCCCGGCGCATATTGCGCAGGCTTTTAAGGCCTTAGGGCGCAATGACGCGGTGTTTGGCCCCGCGATGGACGGGGGCTATTGGTTGGTCGGCCTCAAACGGGCGCGCGGCATTCCGGCCACGCTCTTTGAGGGGGTCCGTTGGTCAACCTCTGACGCCCTGAGCGACACGATCAACACATTACCGGGCGCGCGCATCGCCCTTGTAGAGCGGCTGCACGATGTCGATACGGCAAAGGACCTGAAACCGTCGCGCTGAGCGTGCGCTGCAATCCCTCTCAGCGCTTGCGGTCGCGGCGGCTGCTCATGGGCTGGAACGCGACACCCACATGCGCCTCGCAATAGGGCTTGCCCGACTGCACCGGCAGACCGCAGAACCAGAAATCCGGCGTGGCAGGATCGCCCACCGGCCATTTGCAGGTGCGCTCGGTCAATTCCATCAGCGTGAGTTTCTTGGCCTTCTTCTCGATCTCACTCACCTTGGCCAGAGCCTCGGGGTCGATCTCGTTGGCCGAAGGTTGCGGCGGCAGGGGTTGGCCTGCGGGAATGATCGCCTTGATCCGGCTCACCGGGGCCACCGCGACGGGTTCGTTGGTGGGCTCCGGCTGTTCCTCGGCTCTTGCGGCGGGTTTCGGCGCGGGTTTGGGCTGCGGCGCTTCGGCGGTCTTGGCCACGGCTGGCTTGGACTTGGGATCTGGCGTGCTGGGGGCGGGTGTCGCGGTCGGCCCCGTGCCATTGCGGTTGGACAGGCCAAGGCGATGCACCTTGCCAATCACCGCATTGCGGGTCACGCCACCCAGTTCCTTGGCGATCTGGCTTGCGGATTGACCTTCTCCCCACATCTTCTTGAGCATTTCAACGCGTTCGTCGTTCCAGGACATCGGGGTTTCCTTCGGTCAAAAGGCGGACCGGGCCCCGGGCCCGCCGCCTTGCAAATCTGATCAAGCCCCTATTCTAGTCACTGGCGTGTGAGTTACAAGGCATCGAATCGCGGCCGAGAGGCCCGACGTGGTGGAAACACGCCCAAAAAAGTGCCAGACCACCGAGGCAAGGAGCGACAAATGACAGATCACGCAAGAGAGAACGGATTGCCCATGGCGTCGGCTATGGGCGCGCGGCGGTTCGGGCGCGTCAACTGGTTGGGGCTTGCCACGCTGGCCGAACGCGAGACGCGCCGGTTCATGGCGGTCTGGACGCAGACCATTCTTGCGCCACTGGTAACGGCGGGGCTCTTTCTGCTGATCTTCACCATCGCCATCGGCCCGGCCCGTGGCGATGTGATGGGCGTGGCCTTTACCACCTTCATTGCGCCGGGGATTTTGATGATGACGGTCATCCAGAATGCCTTTGCCAATACATCTTCTTCGATCGTGATTTCCAAGGTGCAGGGCAATATCGTCGATACGCTGATGCCGCCGCTCTCGGCAGGGGAATTGGTGCTTGGCTATCTCGCAGGGGGTGTGGGGCGCGGCCTGTTGGTGGCTGTGACGATCTGGCTGGGGCTGTGGGCTTTCCTCGGGATCGGGCTTGCGCATCCTTTGTGGGCGCTCTGCTTTGTGCTGCTTGGAGCCGGGTTTCTGAGCGGCATCGGCATTGTCGCGGGGATTTTTGCCAACAAATTCGATCAGATGGCGGCGATCACCAATTTCATTGTGACTCCTCTCGCCTTCCTATCGGGCACCTTCTATTCGGTCGAGGCGCTGCCGCCGGTGCTCTACACGGTCACGCATTTCAATCCGATTTTCTACCTTATCGACGGCGCACGCTATGGCGTGATCGGGGTGTCGGACAGCGACCCTCTGCTCGGGTTGACCGTGGGTGCTGCGGCAACGTTGGCGATCTGCCTGATTGCGTGGCGCATGTTGGCCACGGGCTATCGGCTCAAGGCCTAAGCCGGCGCTTGCTCTGCGTTATCCCGCAAAGAACAAGAGCGGAAGCACGCCCAGCAAGGTCGACATAAGCCCACCCTCACCCTGATCCTTGTCCTCATCTGCGCTTTGTTGATCCGTTGAGTTGACCTGATCCTCTGGCGGAGGTTCGGGGGGCAGAATAGGCAGGATCGGATCGTCGTCGGGCGGAGGGGGCGCCGTCATGTCACGCACCGCATCGGTATAAATGGGGTTCACCATCTCGATCATCAGGATTTCCCGAGGGGCCAGATCGGTGATCAAGATGCCATCGTCGAAGAGCGCGCCAGCCTCCTCTTGGGTGATCTGCGGTTCTGCCGATGTGGCGGTGGGGTTTTCCCCCTCGGCCACACCAAGCCGCGTGATCGTGATCTGGCCGCCATCCTCTACCAGATTGGTGAAATCAACGATCTGCTCGCCCGGCTCATCAGAGGTCGAGGCGATAAAGGTCACAAGCCGGTCCTCGGCATAGAAGCTATGGACATCGGCGGTGGCCCCTTGCACTTCGGTCTCGCGCCCCGCGCTGCCTAAGAGCGACAGGGGACGGGTGCCGGGCAGGACATCGTTCATCAGGCGGAACATTTCCCCCGCGACGCGCATGTCTGCGTCGCCCTCGACCTCGGCAAGGGCGGTGCGGCTGTTGAGTTGAAGCGCCCAGACATGCGCGGCATCAACCCCGCCCCAGTGAAACGCCTCCATGATGTTGAGCATTTCATGGGCCTGTTTCAGGCCAAACTCCTCTTCGCGTGTGTCCCCGACCGTGCGCTTGAGGTTCCATTCTGTTGCATAGATTTTCAGGTCCGGCATCGCCTCCAGCCAGGTATCCCCGATCTGGGACAATTCGAAAGTGCGGCTGCCCGGCACATCCTCGCCGCGCGAATAGACATGCGCGACGATGCCGTCCACGGCCGCGCGCTCTGCCTCGGTGTCGAAGTGATCGAGCAGGATCGCGTTATTCACCTTGGACCATGCAACTTCGCCGGATGAATAGATGTAATCCTCCTCGGACAGGGACAGGCCGAACATCTCGTTCGCGGCGGCAAGCTGTTCCGCGCCCGTGCCGTCAAACAGGCCGGACAAATCCGACTGCCCGTTGTTTGTGCCCATCTGCACCAGAATATCAGTCTGTGCAAATTGCGGGCTGTCGGGATGTTGCGCTATCTCGTCATCGACGATCAGGGCCATCTCAGAGGCGAGACGGCCATATTCGACCGTGTTCATCTCGCCGCTGCCCCAATACTCGTTCCCGATTTCAAAGGCCTGAATCTCGGGCGCGATACCGAAACTCCCCTCGGCAATGTCCGCGATGAATTGCCGGATGGCGGTCTCGTCAACGGCAGCAAAGCGATCCCCGTTGGCGTCGGTGAATTCCGTCAGAAAGTCACGGGTAGGCAGAACAAGGGTCAGCGCAATCCCCGCCTCGGTGGCATAGCTGAACATCTCGGTCACAGAGGTCAGGACAGGGTCGTCGTCAACCGCGAGCGGCGGATCAGACAGGCGGTCCGCCTCGTAGATACAGGCACACTCTTCGGTCAGCGCCCCACCGGGATAGCGCAGATAGGAAATACCGAGCGTGGAGGCGGTCTGTGCAAAGGTGCCGCCGTCCCCCGCGATGTCTCGGGTTGCAAGCAGGTTCCCCCCGAAATGGGCCTCGGTGTAGGGGGTGCTCCCGACGTCTTCGATCGACAAAATGAATGACATCCCACGGCTCCGCTCTGCCCGGAACGACCCGGCGCATGATGTCCTTGCCTTCAGATACTATTTAAGGGGGATTCAATCGATACAATACAACTTTAACGAGATTATCGTTGTGTTGCAAGACCTAAGCGGTTCCTTGGCGGGGTTGCTTGGGTAATCCATAGTCTATGCAAAACGGCTTTGCCCGAGGTCGCTGAGGCGACGCGGGTCGTGGTGTGCAGGGGGCTGTAAGAGGGTTAGCGACAGATCTGTTCTGCGCGTTGCGCGTAGGTGCTGTAGGCCTCCCAAAAGCGTTCGTCGCCGGGCCGTTTGGATTGCCGGATGTCTTGCGCCGCCTGCGGATCGCGATAAAAGCGGACGGCGCGGCGCTGTTGGCTGCCGCTCAACGTGTCATCGGCAACCGCCTGAATACAGCCGCAGAGGGCGCGTGAGCGTGCCTTGCGGTCGGACTGCATGCAGGCGCTGCTGATCGGACCGCTGGCCATCGGCCTGCCGCCGCTGTTCCCAAGCGAGCCATCGCCCCCGCCACATCCCGCCAGTGCCAGAACCGCCCCCAACATCACCCAATGCTTCATTACCCGTGCCTCTTGCTCTCATGGCTTGCCCGATTTCGGACTCTTGTTGTCAGGATGTTTGCCTGAACTGGTGAGATTCTTCAATTCGCAACAGGGGTCTGACCTGCGATTGTCGGCCGCAACAGTTGTGTCGGGTCCGAATGGCAGGCCTCGCCCGCGCACCTCATTCCTCGCGCGCGCGCCATTCCTTGTAGCGCAGAACCGCGTTGGCGCCGATCTGTTGGAAGGGTTGCGGCGGCAGGCGCCGGGGGCTGTCCTCGGCGGTGAAATGATGGGTGATGTCGCTTGTGATGCCACAGGCGAGTTCCGCCGCTCCGATGCCCGTCAGCGTGCCGCGCGCGGTGCCAAGGCCATTCTGAACGCATCCAGAATAGAGCCCGTCATCGAGCCTGCGCATGACGGCTACGCCATTGAGCGTGAGGCAGAGATGCCCGGCCCAGGCGTATTGCATGCGCATCCCCTTGAGTTGCGGAAAGCGGGTCTCGAATTTCTGCTGCATGACGCGGGCGGCGCGGGCGACATGGCCGGGGCCCACCTTTCGCCCCGGCGCAAGTGTGGCGCAGGTGCGCGTGATGATGCGATTGCCGCCTTGGCCTGCGTCGATCCGGCGAACAGTCGTGCCCATCGGGTCGGCGGGCGTGATGCCCCAGCGACTTTTTCCGCCAAGCCGGGCCAGCGTGTCCGCGTCCAGTTCAGGCGTCATGACCGCGTAGAGAAAGAGTTGCATCAGCCGCCCTTGCTCAAAACCGAAGCTTTCGAGATGGCCATTCACCGTAAGAATGATAGCCCCCGCGCTGATCTGACCCGTAGAGGTAGAGACCCTCCAAGCGATGCCCTCACGGGATAGCGCCGTGACTGCGCTCTCTTCATGGATGGTCACACCGTCCCGCGACAGCCCCGCCGCCAGCCCTCGGATATAGCCCGCCGGCTGGAGCATGACGGTCCCCGGCGTAAAGAGGCCAGAGCGGTAATGCAACGATCCGGTCAGGTCGCGCATTGCGCGGGCATCCAGCATCTCGGACGGCTCGCCCAGGGAGGCCAGATGCGCGGCGTAGCTCTCATTGTGTGCGTGAGCGGTGTCACTGGCGGCACCATTGATCTTGCCCGCGCGGTCAAAGAAATTGGTGTCGATCCGATAGTCATCAACGGCCTCAGCCGCAAAGGCGATGGCCTGCCGATTGAGAGCAATCATCGCCCGGTCATCGCCTGCCCCGGCGTAATCCTCGGAGGTCAGCTCATGCGGCAGGTCGATCATGAAGCCCGAGTTGCGCCCGGCAGAGCCTTCGGCGACGCGCCCCGCCTCGAGCACCACGATTGAGGCATTCGGGTCAATCTGGCGCAGCCTGCGCGCTGCGGAGAGCCCGGCAAAGCCTGAGCCCACGATCACCACGTCAGCGGTGCGCGTGCCCGTCAGAGGCGCGTGCGCCGGAGCGGGCCCTAGGATTGCGTTCCAGGCGGCCCGACCGGGCAGGTCGGGCAGATCTTTTACCCGAAGGGTTGTCACTCCACCGCCTCATCCGCATCGTCGCTGAGGTCCACCCAGATCGTCTTGATCTGTGTGTATTGGTCATGTGCGTGGATGCCGTTGTCGCGCCCGCCAAAGCCGCTGGCCTTGAACCCGCCGAACGGGGTCGAGATGTCGCCCTCGCCAAAGCTGTTGACCGTGACAGTGCCCGCCCGGATAGCCCGCGCGCCCCGGATCGCGCGTTTGATGTTGGCGGTAAAGATTGAGGCGGCAAGACCGTATTCGGTGTCATTGGCGAGAGCAATCGCCGCATCGAAACTGTCC
>NZ_JAGPVV010000224.1 GCF_018066915.1 Roseovarius sp. | reverse complement strand
CAATGTGTTCGATCATTCCGGCACGCCCGGCGGCTGGACCGGCGGCATGGCGCAGAGCGAAGATCTGTTGATCATGGCGCAACGCATCATGGGGGCGACCGAGGCGCAGGCGCTCTTTGCCGAGGCCGCCAAGCGGCAAGGGCTGGCGGGGTATCTGCCCGAACCCAGCCCGACGTTCCTGCAAGAGCTGGAGCGGGAATTGTCGGGGTCGGTCGGGGCCGCCACGGCGCATGCCATGATCAGCCAGATTGTCGGGGGGGCTGCGGTCTCGGTCGAGGATCTGATGGCGGTGGCGGATGAAACCGCACAGATCATGGAATATTCCAGCCAGCTCGAGGCGAAATCACAGGAACTGGCCCGCACCGCGCGACAACTCCGTCAGGCCAATGAAAAGCTGACCCAGCTTTCGGTGCAAAAGGACGGGTTCCTGAGCCAGATCAGCCATGAGCTGCGCACGCCGATGACCTCGATCCGCGCCTTTTCGGAAATCCTGCGCGATACCGGCGATCTCACACCAGAGGAGCAGAGCAAATATGCCTCGGTCATCCATGACGAGGCGGTGCGCCTGACGCGGCTCTTGGATGATCTTCTGGATCTCAGCGTGCTGGAAAACGGACAGGTCGTGCTGCATGTGCAGACCGGGTCGCTGGCCGACCTTCTGGACCGGGCCGAGCGCGCGGCTGGGGTGCAGGGCGGCACGCTCCGGGTAATGCGCGACCGTGTGGCGGAATCCGTGGAATTGACCACAGACCTCGATCGGCTGGTGCAGGTCTTTATCAACCTCATCGCCAATGCGCGCAAATATTGCGACGGCCAGCCGCCGGTGCTCACGATCCGGACCAGCGTGGCGGACGGGCAGTTGGTGATCGACTTTACCGACAACGGATCGGGCATCGCACCTGCGCAACAGGCGGTGATCTTTGAGAAATTCTCGCGTATCGGCCAACACAAGGCAGGCGGCGCGGGCCTTGGCCTCGCGATCTGTCGCGAGATCATGGCGCGGCTGGATGGCGCGGTCAGCTATTTGCCAGGGCAAAAGGGGGCAGCGTTCCGCGTGACGTTGCCACTGGCGGCGCGCATGGCGGCGCAGTAGCCCCGGTCAGTTTTCTCACGCGCCTAAAGGAAATCGTAACCATGCCCGCCTAGGGTCTCCCCAAGAGCTTCAGAAAGGGGCGATGGCGCAGGGTATGGGATCGCAGGATCACAGTTCGGTCATTCAGCGGATGGCGCAGGCGGCGCGGGACGGCTTCGACAGCCGCCAGATGTCGCCGGCCAAGGCGCTGCGGCTGGCCTTGGCGCGCGCGGCGGATGCGCTCTTTGGTCTTGGCCTGACCGTGGCCACAGTGGAACAGCGGCGCGTGCCCCTCGCCGATGTCGGGCGCACCTTGGGCGACGACGGGCTATTGGTGCTGCTGGAGGGCGGGGGCGGCGCGCGCGGCGCGCTCTGTCTTGATTCGCAAATCCTCGCCGGGTTGATCGAGGTGCAGACCACCGGTGCCGTGCGCCCCGGTATGGCGCGGCCTCGTGTGGCCACCCGCACCGACGCGGCGATGGTCGCACCGCTTATCGACGCGATTCTGGCCGAGTTTGACAGCCAGTTGGCCGAAGACCCCCAGACGCATCCCCCGCGCCACTTTGGCTATGGCGATCTGGTCGAGGATCTGCGCGGCCTCGCACTTTTGCTGGTGGCCCCGGATTTCGACCTGCTGCGCCTCACCGTCGATCTGGGACCGGGATCCAAGACCGGGCGTCTTGACCTGCTCTTGCCTGTGATCCCGCCACCTGCGCGCACACCCTCAGGCAAGACCGCGAGCACCAAGGTCGCGGCACCTGCCCATCTCGAAGAGGTTGTGACCAAGGCGCCAGTGGTGCTTGACGCCGTGATGGCGCGGCTGCGCCTGCCGCTGCGCGATGTTCTGGCGCTCAAACCCGGCGATCTGCTGCCCATCCCGCGCGAGGCGCTGAGCGAGACACAGCTTATCGGCACGCGGGGGCATGTCGTGGCCGCCGCACAGCTTGGTCAGATGAACGGATGGCGCGCGCTGCGCCTGATTTCGGGCGGGGCCATGCCGCTTCCTGACACGCCCGACGCAGAGCCCGCCCCCGCCCCATCCTCGCCCCGCAAAGGCACCGATCTTGTCCCCCTATCCGGTCCTGATCAAAGCCGGGAACCAGCATGATCCGGCGTCCTGACGCCGATGCGCGCTGCGCTTGACTTCGATCAATGACCGAAACACCGCGCTCTGATAGGATACCCAAAATAGAGGAGGCTTCGGATGTTGGAGACAGAACAGTATCGGTTGGCGCTGATGGCACGGCTCGGCGAATTGGACAAACGCCTCCATTCCATCGAAGGAGAACTCGATTCGGCCAAATCCAAGGATTGGGATGACGCCGCGATCGAGCGTGAAGGCGATGAGGTGCTGGAGCATCTGGGCCAGCACGGTCAGGACGAAGTGGCGCGAATCCGCGCAGCGCTCGACCGTATCCGCAAGGGCACGTTTGGCACCTGCGCCCGCTGTGAAGAGCCGATTGCCGCTGATCGTCTGGATATTCTGCCAGAAACGCCGCTCTGCCGAACCTGCGCTGCACAGGTTTCGTGATCCGGTCACGCTTCTGTTACGGGGTCTCGATAAAGTGTCGAACTGCGGCGGGAAACACGCTAGAGTTGTATTGCCACCAGGGAGGACGACCATGACCAACACACGCACCGAGCTTGACCGCCTTGAGCATCAAATTGGACAGGCCAACCCCGACATCCGCCACAAGCTGGAGCCGCAATTGCGCCGCATGATCGAACGGCTGCACGAAGAGGGCATGTCCGTGCCGGACGAGACCAAGAGCCTGCACGAGCTGCTGCTGTGCGAGGCCATCGAGGCACAGTTCGACAACATGCCGGTGTGAAACCGCCGCTTTTTCCGTCCCACGCTTGCGCACGGGGAAATTCCCCTTAGAACTTGTGCGCAGAAGCGTTTGACGGGTGGGGCGGTGTGACAGGGCAAATACGCCAGGAACTGCGCGACGGGGTGGCGATCCTGCTGTTGGATCGCCCCGTGGCCAATGCCCTTGCACCAGAGCTGCGCGCCGATCTTGCCCGCGCATTGACGCAGGCGGCAATATCGACAGAGGTGCGCGCCGTGGTTCTTGCGGGGGCCGGGGCCGGATTCTCGTCTGGCGTGGATCTCACGGAATATGACGGACCGCTGGCAGAGCCTTGGATTGATACGCTTTGTGATCGGATCGAGGATCTCACCAAACCGGTGATTGCCGCCCTTCAGGGGGCCACCTTCGGTGCCGGTTTGGCGTTGGCCTTGGCAGCCCATGCGCGCGTCGCACAGGCCGACGCGCGGCTTGCCTCTCCCGAAATCACCCTTGGCATGGTGCCCGGTGGCGGCGTGACGCAGCGATTGCCGCGGCTTCTGGGTGCACAGGTGGCGCTTGAGGTGATGCTGGGGGGGCAGACCCTGCGCGCCTCTGATCCGCGCCTCAAGCGTCTCTTTTCCCAGATCACCTCTGATGATCCCCTGCCCGCTGCTGTCGAACTTGCACGCAAGCTGGCCGATCAAGGCCACTGGCGCCGCAGCCACGAGGCCACGCGCGGCCTCTCTGATCCGGCGGGCTATCAGCGCGCCATCGCCACTGTCGCCGAACGCCTCAAGGGACAAACCGGTGCCGCGTCGGACATTCTGCGTGCGGTTGAGGCGGCACAGCTTTTGCCGTTCCCGCAGGGATTGGCCTTTGAGGCAGCGCTCTTCGAGGACCGGCTGCGCAGCCCCGAGGCGCGGGCGCAGCGGCATATCTACGCCTCCGAGCGGCGCGCATCAGGCATGCCAGAGCGCGCGCAGGCCCCCACGCGCGACATGACCCGTATCGCCCTCGATGGGGCGCGACTCGGGGATGTGGCGCTGCTCCTGCTTGAGGGCGGCAAGGAGGTGCGCAGCGATGCGCCCGATCTGCGCGCCAACGTGTCCGGCGCGCTCGACGGATTGGTGAAACAGGGCAAGATGGACGCCTCAACGCCAGCAGCCTATCTCGCGCGATTGCAGAGCGGTTCAGGCGCTGCCGATCTGGCGCTCAGCACGCGCGGTTCAGAGGTCGAAGGTGCGGCAGTAAACGTGCCCCTCGATGCCGGGCGCGGACTGGCGGGGGCCGCCTTGGGTCTGCGGCTCTACCGACCGGCGCAGACCCTTCGGCTCGCGGAACTCGCCGTGTCCGAGGCCGCCGATCCCAGCCATGTGGCCAGCCTTGCACGGCTCTGCGCCGGGCTGGGCGTGACAGCGGTGCGCGCGGCGCAACCTGCGGCGGGGCCGGGGCTGGGTCATGTTCTGATGGGCGCAGTTGCTCTGGCCGGGCTCGAGATGGTGCGCCTAGGCCTGACACCGCAACGCGTGGATCAGGCGGCGCAGCGGCTCGGATTTCGCGCGGGGCCATTCCTGATGATGGATTTCGACGGTTTGCCGCTGATGGCGGCACGGCTGCGCGCGGTCGCCGAATGGCTGGGTTGCCAGGCCCCCGGCGCCGATGATCCGCTGGCCGAACGGCTGGCCAAAGGGGCGGTGGGCCGCGCGGTCGGGCGCGGGTTCTATGACCACCCGAGCGAGGGGCCGCGCCCCGCCAAGAGCATGGCCGGGCCGGGGCGCGATCCGGCCGAGGTGCTGGGTGCCGTGCCACCACGGCACGCGCTGCACGCGGCACTTGTTGGCGCAGCGATGCAGCTCTTGGCGCGCGGCGCGGTGCAGCGCGCCTCGGATCTCGATGTGCTGATGGTGCGCGGTTATGGCTATGAGCGCGCGCGCGGCGGGCCACTCTTTGCCGCCGATCAGCGCGGGATGCTCGCAATCCTGCAGGATTTCAAGGCCCTCTCCGCGTTTGGCACTCCGCTCTGGCAGGTGCCGCCGATGCTGCGCGAGATGGTCAAGAATGGCGAGGGGTTCTTTGGTCGGCGGGCCGATACCTGAAATGATCAGCCGAGCAGGATGCCGACAACGACCATCATCAGACCGATCACCGACAGGAACAGCGCGCCCGTGTTGAGCGGCACGATCTTTTGCACCGCCGCGCGCAATTCTGCATCCGGCAGACCTGCCTTGCGGGCACGCCACACCTTGACGATGCACCAGATCAACGTGGCCAGACCAGCCAGCGACAGGGCGGCCCCAGACCAGATCATATACTCCATCGTCACCTCCCCGGCTCTTTACCGCCCCGGCGCTAGAGCAATTTTTCCGCCATTGCAAGCCGCGCCGCAGATGTCCCTTGCACCGCATCCGGCGCGGCGCTAGTCAGAAACCCCAACCGACCGGAGATCAGGCCATGGACGATATGAATTCCGACAGCAACTACCGCGTTACCGCCGATGAGTTGCGCCAGTTCATCGAACGGTTCGAGCGGCTCGAAGCCGAGAAAAAGGACATCGCCGACCAGCAAAAGGAAGTGATGGCCGAGGCCAAGGGGCGCGGCTATGACACCAAGGTCATGCGCAAGGTGATCGCGCTGCGCAAGCGCGACAAGGACGATATCGCCGAAGAAGAGGCGGTATTGGAGATGTATAAAGAAGCGCTCGGGATGGCCTGAGGGTTTTCTGCCGCGTGACACCGTAACGATTGCAAAAGGCGCGCCCTATGGCGCGCCTTTTGGTGTTTGCCGGTGATCTTGCGTTAACGCAGGCCCCGCCACCCCTTCGGTCCGGGTATCACCCAAGACCCACAGCATCATCGACTTGAGGCCGCGCCACGGGCAGTTTGCACCTCAATGCAATACTGACAAGTGGTGAACGCCGTGACCAAGATCGACCA
>NZ_JAGPVV010000219.1 GCF_018066915.1 Roseovarius sp. | reverse complement strand
GGCCAAAGATACCTCGGGGGAGTCGGCCAGAGGCCGACGGGGGCAGCGCCCCCAAACCTTACCCGACCATCAACGCTTCCGCGGCGGCGCGGGCTTCCGGCGTGATCCGCTCACCCGAGAGCATGCGCGCGATCTCGTCCACCCGGTCCGCCCCCGTCATCGCCCGCACGGTCGAGAGCGTTTCTTCCCCCTCGACCCGCTTTTCCACCCGCCAGTGATGTGCGCCGCGCGCGGCCACCTGCGGCGAATGCGTGACCACCAGCACCTGACCGCCCGCCGCCAATTGCGCCAGCCTGCGGCCCACCGCATCCGCCGTGGCCCCGCCCACGCCCCGATCAATCTCGTCAAAGATCATCGTCACGCCACTCTCTGTCCCCGTCAGACAGACCTTGAGCGCCAGCAGAAACCGGCTCAATTCCCCGCCCGAGGCAATCTTGGCCAGCGGCCCCGCCGGTGCGCCGGGATTGGTCGCCACCTGAAACACAACCTCATCCTGTCCCGATGCCCCCGGCTCGGCCCGGCGCATCTGGGTCGTGAACACCGCCCGCTCCATCTTGAGCGGGGCGAGTTCCGCCATCACCGCCACATCAAGCCGCGCCGCGGCCTCGGCCCGCGCCGCACTCAACGCGTCGGCCTTCGCCGCATAGTCGGCCTCGGCCTCTGTCACCGCCGCCGCCAGCGCGCGCATATCCGCGTCGCCCCGGTCCAGCACCGCCAACTGCCCGCGCAGCCCCTCGGCAAAGCCTGCCAGATCATCGGGCAAAACCCCGTGCTTGCGCGCCAGCCCCCGGATCGCAAAGAGCCGCTCTTCGACAGTCTCAAGCTCCATCGGGTTGAAATCGAGCGCCTCAAGGCAGCGCAGCACGCCGCGCCCGGCCTCATCGAGTTCCACCAGCGCCCGCCCGATGGCGGCAATCGCCTCGTCAAGCTGCCCCTCGGCCCGCTCCGCCGCCCCTTCGAGCCAGCGCAGCGCATCGCCCGCCGCCCCTTCGGCCCCGTTGAGCCCCAGCGCCTCGGCGGCCTTGGCGATATCCTCGCGGATACGCTCGGCACCCTGCATCATGCGGCGGCGCGCGTCCAACTCCACCTCTTCGCCGGGCTCAGGGTCGAGCGCATCAAGCTCCGCCACCGCATGCCGCAGGAATTCCTCCTCGGCGCGCAACGCCGCCTGCGCCGCCTCTGCCGCATCCTTCGCCTTGCGCCGCGCGCCCAGATCACGCCACGCGGCGCGCACACTCTCGCGCAGCGCGCCCAGATTGCCATACGCATCCAGCAAATCACGATGCGCCTTGGGGTCCAGCAGCCCACGATCATCCTGCTGCCCGTGCAATTCCACCAGCACATCCGACAACTGCCGCAGCACCTCGCCCGACACCCGCCGGTCATTGACCCAAGCCGTCTTGCGCCCGTCCGCGCTGTTGACCCGGCGCAGGATCAGCACCTCGTCTTCGGGCAATCCCGCCTCGCGCAGCACCGCCCGCGCCGGATGATCCGGCGACAGGTCGAACTCGGCCACCACCTCGCCCTGATCCGCGCCTTGGCGCACCAACTCGGCCCGCCCGCGCCAACCCAACACAAACCCCAGACTGTCCAGAAGGATCGACTTGCCCGCCCCGGTCTCGCCGGTCAGCACGTTGAGACCCGGCTGGAACACAAGGTCCAGCCGGTCGATGATCAACATGTCGCGAATTTCAAGCGCGCGCAGCATCAGGCCATCCCGTCGGGCAGGGGCATCCCGCCCCCTCTAGAGCCAGCGACCCTGAATGGTCTGCCGATAGATCTGCTGCAACCAGCCGTCGCCTGCCGCCTCCAGCGTATAGCCCCGCCCGGTCAAGAGCTTGTAGCTGTCCTCATACCAATCGGTGCCTTGGAAATTGTGGCCCAGAATGGCCCCCGCCGTGCGCGCCTCGTTCACCAGCCCCAGCGACAGATAGGATTCGACCAGCCGGTGCAGCGCCTCGGCGGTATGGGTCGTGGTCTGGAAATCCTCGACCACCACCCGGAACCGGTTGGCAGCGGCGGCAAAGTTGTCGCGCTTGAGGTAATAGCGCCCGATCTCCATTTCCTTTGACGCCAGATGGTCAAAGGCCAGATCGAATTTCAGGATCGCAGCATTGGCATATTCGCTGTCAGGATAGCGCTCGATCACCTCACGCAGGGATTGCAACGCCTGAAAGGTCAGCCCTTGGTCGCGCCCGACCTCGTCGATCTGATCGTAATAGCTCAGCGCCAGCAGATATTGCGCATAGGCCGCGTCTTCATCGGTCGGGTAAAAGTCGATGAATCGCTGGGCCGCAGCGCGGCTTTCCTCATAGGCCTTGTCCTGATGATGGGCAAAGGCCTGCATGATCACCGCCCGCTTCGCGAGATCGGAATAGGGATAGAGCCGCTCGACCTCGGCAAAGCTCTTGGCCGCCAGATCGGGATCGCGCTGCGCCAGATCATATTCGGCCCGCTCGAAGATCTGCTGGGCGGTGTAATTCTCGTAATTGACCGTGCCGCGCTCGACGCTTTCTTTGTCACCACAGCCCGCCATGGCGATGGCCACAGCAAGGGCACCCAACAGCTTGGCCCGGGACGTGCCGATTCTCATGCGCGATCTCACTCTCAGTTGCGATGCGTGGGCTTGTAACGCCCGCGTCGCCCCGGTCCTAGCACATTAATTTGCGGTGCAAAACGCCTTTGGCATGTTTTGACCGCCCTCCGGGCATCCCATGACGGATGCCCGAGAGCGGCCAAGCCATATCAGCCCAGCGCCACCGCGCGCAGGTCTTCGTCAACATGGGGCAGATATTGCGCAAAATTGTCGGCAAACATCCGCACCAGCTTGGCGGCTTGCGCATCATAGGCCGCCGGATCATGCCAGGTGCGGCGCGGATCAAGCAGCACATCGGCCACGCCCGGCACCGACACCGGCACTTCAAAACCGAAATTCGGGTCCTTGCGGAACTCGACCCCGTTGAGCGATCCATCAAGCGCGGCGGTCAAGAGCGCACGGGTCGCCTTGATCGGCATCCGCGATCCGGTGCCATAGGCCCCGCCGGTCCAGCCCGAATTCACCAGCCAGCACGACGCGCCCTGGCTTTCGATCTTGGCGCGCAGGAGGTTGCCGTAAACCTCCGGGCGACGCGGCATGAAGGGGGCGCCGAAACAGGTGGAAAACACCGGCTGCGGCTCGGTCAGGCCGCGCTCGGTCCCGGCCATCTTGGCGGTAAAGCCCGACAGGAAGTGATACATCGCTTGCGCCGGGGTCAGCCGCGCAATCGGAGGCAGCACGCCAAACGCATCACAGGTCAGCATCACCACATTGCGCGGATGCCCGGCAATGCCGGTCTCGGACGCATTGGGAATATAGTTCAGCGGATAGGCACAGCGCATGTTCTCGGTCAGGCTGGCATCCTCATAATCCAATTCGCGCGTTTCCGCGTCATAGACCATGTTCTCGATCACCGTGCCGAACATCGAGCAGGTGGCATAGATTTCCGGCTCTGCCTCCGGGCTCAGGTGGATGGTCTTGGCATAGCAGCCACCCTCGAAATTGAACGTGCCCTTGTCGGACCAGCCATGCTCGTCATCGCCCAAAAGCGTGCGGTTCGGATCAGCCGATAGCGTGGTCTTGCCGGTGCCCGAGAGACCAAAGAACACGGCCGCATCCTCGGGGTCGTCCTTGGCATGGTTGGCCGAGCAATGCATCGGCATCACACCCTTTTCGGGCAGCAGATAATTCATCAGGCCAAAGATGGATTTCTTGTTCTCGCCCGCATATTCGGTGTTGCCTATGAGGATCAGCTTGGCGTCGATATTGACCGCGATCACCGTCTCGGACCGGCAGCCATGCCGCGCAGGGTCGGCCTTGAACCCGGTGCAGTTGATCACCGTATAATCCGCCACGAAATGATCCAGCGCCTCGCGCTCGGGACGGCGCAGCATGTGGCGGATGAAGAGGTTGTGCCACGCCAGTTCGTTGACCAGCCGCACATTGATGCTGTGCTCGGGGTCCGCCCCCGCCACCAGATCCTGAACAAAGACTTCGCGCCCCGCCAGATAGGCCAGCATGTCCTTGTGCAACTGATCAAAATGCTCGGGCGACATCGACAGGTTGTTATCCCACCAGATCGTGTTTTCGGTGGTGGGCGTGCGCACGGTGAACTTGTCCTTGGGCGAGCGGCCGGTGAATTCACCCGTGCTCACCAAGAGCGTCCCGCCCTGCCCCAATTCCCCTTCGCCGCGCTGCACCGAAGCCGCCACAAGAGCGGGCTCCATCAGGTTGTAATGGACCTTGCCCAGACCCGAAATCCCCTGATCTTCCAGCCGAAAGTGCGGATTGACCCGTCCTGCCGTCATGTCTCTCTCCCTTTTGGGCGTGGGCGCCCTACCCTGTCCGACACCGCCCCGGCGGCGTATGACTGTCAGCTATTCCAGCCTCATACGGATTCGCAACCCGCAAACAAGTGCGTTTTTCCAAGTTAGCGCAATCACTTGGCGGGAATCCGCAATGCTGCAAGTGCAAACGCCCCGCACAGGGCATCAATTCGAATTATTCGAACATATGCAGCAAAACAATTCGTTTTCAAAAACTCACCATTCATGCCAGCCTGTGCAGGCCGCTCAGAACACCTCTTACGCCGCCATCAGACCCCCATCAGACCCAAGGACAGCGCCATGCAACACCCCAGCCCCTCGCCCGTGGACAGAGCCAGCTTCGTGCGCGCCATGCGCCGCGTCGCGGCCTCGGTGACAGTGGTCACAACCGACGGGCCGATGGGCCGGTTCGGGGCCACGGTCAGCGCCTTTGCCTCGGTCTCCGCCGATCCGCCCTCGGTCCTCGTCTGCCTGCATGGCGAGAGCCGCATCGCGCGCGCTGTGGCCGCCAATGGCAGCTTCTGCGTCAATATCCTGCCCGAAGGCAGCACCGACATCGCCGACCGCTTTGCCGGGCGACATGACGGCTGGATCACCGACCGCTTCTCGGGCATCGACTGCTACGGCACACCGGGCACCGCCCCCCTCTTGGAAGGGGCCACCGGCTTTGCCTGCGATCTGGCGCAGAGCGTGCCCTCAGGCAGCCATCTCATCGTGATCGGCACTGTCACCAGCGTTTTCGACGCAGGGGCCGCCCCCCTCGCGTGGCGCGACGGCGGCTATCACCGGGTTGTCCCCAAGGATACCGCCCGCTGTGCTGCGGAATAAGGGGCCTGTGATGACAACACACTATCAAATGCTGATCGACGGCGCTTGGGTCGATGCCTCGGACGGTGGACGGTTTGACACCTTCAATCCCGCCACCGGCGAGGTTTGGGCCACCGCCCCCGAAGCGACCGAGGCCGACGTGATCCGCGCCGTCGAGGCCGCGCATCGCGCCTGTTACGACGGCCCGTGGTCGCGCATGACCCCCACCCAACGCGGCCAGTGCCTGCGCCGCTTGGGCGATCTTCTGGCCGAGCACAGCGAACGCCTGGGCGAAATCGAGACCCGCGACTCCGGCAAGATGTTCAAGGAAACCCGCTGGCAGGCCAAGTATATCGCCGAATTCCTCCAGTTCTACGCCGGGGCCGCCGACAAGATCACCGGCGAAACCCTCCCCATCGACAAGCCCGACATGTTCGTCTTCACCCACCGCGAACCCTTGGGCGTGGTGGCCGCCATCGTGCCTTGGAACAGCCAGCTTTTCCTGACCGCCGTCAAACTCGGCCCGGCCTTGGCCGCAGGCAATACGCTCGTGCTCAAGACCTCGGAACACGCCCCCGCCGTGATCCTCGAATTCGGACGGCTGGTGGCACTGGCGGGCATCCCCGATGGCGTCGTCAATATCGTCACCGGCCACGGCGATCCCTGCGGTCGCGTGCTCACCTCGCATCCGCTGGTCGCCCGGATCAGCTTTACCGGCGGTCCCAATGCTGCGCGCCATGTGCTCACGAACTCCACCCAGAATTTCGCGCAGGTGAGCTTGGAATTGGGCGGCAAATCCCCCTTCGTCGTCTTTGCCGATGCCGACATCGAAAGTGCGGTCAACGGGGCGGTCGCGGGCATCTTCGGCGCCTCTGGCCAAAGCTGCGTCGCAGGCTCGCGCCTGATCGTGCACGCCGACATCGCCGACGATTTCCTCACCCGCCTCAGCGCCATCGCCCGCAGCATCCGCATCGGCGATCCGATGGACGAGGCCACCCAGATGGGCCCCCTCTGCACCCGCGCGCAACTGGATCATATCGAGCGCGAGGTGGCCCATGCCCAGACCCAAGGCGCGCGGCTGATCTGCGGCGGCAAACGGTCTGCGGCGGGCGAGATGTTCTTCGAGCCGACCATCCTCGATTGCCCCTCCCCCGACCTACGCATCGTCGATACCGAACTTTTCGGCCCGGTCCTCTCGGTGCTGCGCTTCAAAACCGAGGCCGAGGCGCTCACCCTCGCCAATGGCTCCGAACACGGCCTTGCCGCAGGCGTCTTTACCCGCGACAGCGCCCGCGCGCTGCGGATGTCGCGCGCCCTGCGTGCCGGCATCGTCTGGGTCAACACCTACCGCGCCATCAGCCCCATCGCCGAATTCGGCGGCACGAAATCGAGCGGCTATGGCCGCGAGAGCGGCTTTCAGGCGCTTTACGATTACACACGGCCCAAGACCGTCTGGATGAATATGTCCGACGCACCCATGGCCAACCCCTTTCAAATGCGCTGATCACAGGAGACCGGCATGAAATTCCACCTCGCAATCAATCTCGAACGGCTCGATCCTTCGGCGGATAT
>NZ_JAGPVV010000212.1 GCF_018066915.1 Roseovarius sp. | reverse complement strand
GGTATTTTTGGCCAGATGAAGCGAGGCGCGTGCGCCTTGCAGGAAAAAGGAGAGAGAGATGTTCAAGGCATTGGTCGTCGAGAAAGACGCGGAGAGCGGCAAGACATCGGCGGGGGTCAAGGAGTTGACGCTTGCGGATCTGCCCGAGGCCGAGGTGACGGTTGCGGTCGAATATTCCACCGTGAATTACAAGGACGGGCTCTGCATCGGGCCGGGGGGCGGCTTGGTGCGGTCCTATCCGCATGTGCCGGGGATTGATTTTGCGGGCACGGTCGAGGCAAGTTCTGACGACCGGTACAAGCCCGGCGACAAGGTGGTTCTGACCGGCTGGCGCGTGGGCGAGGCGCATTGGGGCGGGTATTCGCAAAAGGCGCGGGTGCGCGCCGATTGGCTGGTGCCTTTACCTGCGGGATTGGATACCCGCGCGGCGATGGCGGTGGGCACCGCGGGCTTTACCGCCATGCTGGCGGTGATGGCGCTCGAGGATCACGGGCTGAAGCCGGGGCATGGCGAGGTGCTGGTCACGGGCGCTGCAGGCGGCGTGGGATCGGTGGCCACCGCCATTCTGGCGCATCTGGGGCACGAGGTGGCGGCCGTGACCGGGCGGCCCGAGCAGGAGGAATACTTGCGCGGGCTGGGGGCAAGCCGCATCGTGCCGCGCGAGGAGTTGGCCGAGACCGTCAAGCGACCGCTGGAGAGCGAGAACTGGACAGGCTGTGTCGATGCCGTGGGGGGCGCGATGCTGGCGCGGGTGCTGGGCCAGATGAAATATGGTGCAAGCGTGGCCGCCGTGGGATTGGCGGGGGGCGCGAACCTGCCCGCGACGGTCATTCCGTTCCTCTTGCGCGGTGTCAACCTACTGGGCATCGACAGCGTGATGCAGCCCTATGCCAACCGCCTGCGGGCCTGGGAGCGGATTGCGCGTGATCTGCCGATGAACAAGCTCGAGGCGATGATCACCCCTGCCAAGCTGGAGGATTTGCCGCGTCTGGGCGCGGATATTCTGAAAGGGCAGGTCAAGGGCCGGGTCGTGGTCGATCTGAACGCCTGAGACTTGCCAAAGCGCGCGGCCCCCGCTAGCCATGGCAGGCGGGGGAGAGCGGCATGACAGAACAGGCAGGCATGACCATCAGGCTGGCGCGGGAGGCGGATTTTGCCGCGCTCTGGCCCATCGTGCGCGATGTGATCCGGGCGGGCGATACCTATGCCATCGAGCCGGGGCTGACCCGCGAGGCGGTGCGCACAATCTGGATGGAGGCGCCGCGCGCCACCTATGTGGCCGAGCGCGGTGGCGAGGTTCTGGGCACCTATTACCTCAAGACCAATCAGGCCGGGGGTGGGGCGCATGTGTGCAACGCCGGGTATATGGTGGCCGAGGCCGCCCGTGGGCAGGGGATCGCGCGGGCCATGTGCGTGCATTCGCAGGACGAGGCGCGCGAGCTTGGCTATCTGGCGATGCAATTCAATTTCGTGGTCGAGACCAACCGGGGGGCGATTGCCCTCTGGCAGAGCCTTGGGTTTGAAACCGTGGGGCATCTGCCGCGCGCCTTTCGTCATCCGCAGGCTGGGTTGGTGGATGCGCGGGTGATGTATAAATGGTTGGGCGACGGGGCGGAATAGGCTCAGGCGTGCAGGCTGAGAAACTGCGTGAGCCTGCCCGCAAAGGCCTGCGGCGCCTCGATGAGACCAAGGTGGCGCAAGCCGGGCAGGATGTGGCATTGGCTGTCGGCGATCTCTTGTGCGATGGCCTCTGCCATGGCCGGGGTCGAGCCGCTGTCGTCTTGGCAGGTGATCACAAGCGCCGGTAGCGCCAAGGGCGGAGCGGGCCGGATCAATTCGGTCACGCCCTCTGCCAGAACCAGCCGATGCGCTGCATAACTGGCGGGGTCGGTGGCGAGCACGGTCTGGCGGATGACTTCGACCTTTTCAGGGCTTTGCGTGCGAAATTCCGGCGTGAACCACCGCTCGAGGGCTGCGTCGATGGTGGCGGCAGGACCGCCCGAGGCGGCCTCGCGGGCCTGTGCCGCGACCCGCGCCTGAAGATCAGGGGCGCGTTCGTGCGGCGAATTGAGAATGGCAAGCGCCGAGACACGGGCCGGTTGATCGAGGGCGGCGCGCCGGTTGATCATCCCGCCAAGCGAAAATCCCACGAGGGCCGCGCGGGGCAGGGCCAGCCGGTCCATCAGGGTCACGAGTTGCTCTGACAGGGTCGTCAGGGTGAGCGGGCCGACATGCGGCGCGCTCGCGCCATGTCCGGGCAGATCGTAGCAAAGCACGCGAAAATGCCGCGCCAGAAGCGGCGCGATCACGCCCCATGTGCTCTGCCGCGAGAGGCCAAGACCGTGGATCAGCACCACAGCAGGGGCGTTCTCGGGGCCGCTCAGGTCATAGGCCGTGCCCTCGGGCGTCCGCGCCATTCAAACGCCCGCCGGATTGTCGACGTCATGCCCCATCTCGCGCAGATCCTCATAGCGGTTGCCGATGCGGTGATGCGGATGCCCGCCAACCGAGGCACCAAGGGCGAGGATGATTTCATCCTCGGCGGGGGCATCGGGCACAACGGTGTGGATGGTCTGGTAATGCGAGCGCCGCCCGGCGTCATCCTTGTCCATCAGCGGGATCATCAGCGCCGCGCCCGCAGCGCCGCGCGTGTTGGTGAAGGCGAGGTAGGTCTTGGCCTTGACCGCGTCGCGGAACTGGTTACCGAACCAGAGCGTGTGGGTGAGGGCCATGGCATGTTCCAACTCGCCGCCCATGCCGACGACGCTGGCCTTGCCATAGCCTTCGAGCCGGTCGCCGGTGACGTCAAGGATCATGTCGGTCAGCATCCGGCCCAACACCGGGCCTTGCGCGCGGATTTCGGGGCCGAGATCCTCGACATGCCCGCGCCCGAACCACGGATTGCGGATGATCGCCATGGCGGCGACGAGCAGCGTGGGGTCGGCCACATCCTTGCCGCCTTCGCGGTGGGTGCGTTGCACGAGGGTGAGGCTGCGGCGAAGCTCTAGGGTCATGGTCTGTCCTTGGTGATTTGAGGCGGCCGGTGGAAAGTGACACAAAGGGAGCATTCTTGAAAACGAATTGTTTTGCTGCAAACATGCGGAAAATCCGAATTGAGAGTCCTTGATGAACATCACCGCCTTGCAGACCTTTCTGGCCATCGTCGACACCGGCAATCTGGTGCGCGCCTCGCAAAAGCTGAACGTGACGCAATCGACGGTCACGGCGCGGCTCAAATCGCTGGAGGATGAGCTGGGGCAGCAGCTTCTCAATCGGCAGAAATCGGGCACGACCCTGACGCCGGCGGGCACCAAGCTGTTGCGCTATGCGCGGATCATGACCGGGCTGTGGCGGCAGGCGCGCTATGAGACGGGTTTGCCTGCGGGTCTCAGTTCGGTCTGCACCTTTGGCTGTGATCGCGAGTTGTGGCACGGGCCGGGGCGGGCGTTCTTTGACGGGGTGGTGCAGGGCCATCCCGATATGGCCGTGTCGGTGCAGCAGGGGGGCGGGCGCGAGTTGGAGGACTGGCTGGCGGCGGGGCTGGTGGATGTGATCCTGACCTATGGGGCCTCGGCGCGGGGCAATCAGACCGTCTATGCCTTGCCGCCCGAGGAACTGGTGCTTTATTCGGACCGCGAAGTGACCTCGATCCGGGCCGATCCCAAGTATATTTTCGTGGATCACGGCGAGGAATATCGCCGCGCCCATGGCGAGACCTATCACGATGCAGGCATCGCGCGGGTCAGTTTCGACAGCTCGTTCTGGGCGCTGCAATTCCTGTTGGAGCGGGGCGGGTCGGCCTATTTGCCGCGTGCATTGGCGGCCCCGCTCGTGGCCGAGGGGCGGCTTTTTGAGTTGCGCGAGGCGCCGATCTATAGCCGCAAGAAGATGCTTGTGGTCAATGACAGTGCTGCGGCGAATTGGGACTGGTTCGCGCCCTTGGTGGGCGCGCTCCGGGCGCGGTCGGCGGATTGGCTGGAGCATTCGGACCGGCGGTTTGTCATTCCGGGGTAGGGGTGTTTCTATTGCGCCCCGCGCGCCCCTATTTCAGAAAGGCGCGCTCTTCGTCCGGGGTCATGGGCTGGCCTGCACCGGTGGCGGTAAAGAAGGCATCGAGTGCCTCGAGGGCTGAGGCGGGGGTGTATCCGGCCTCGGCCCCTGCATCACCGGCCTGCGCCATGGCAAACTGCAACTGCCAATCGCCATCTGCGCGACAGGCAACGGCGACATAGCCACCGCCTGCGGGCGTTGCCGCCTCGTATTCCCGGCAAAACTGGCCAGCGGCATCGGTGAAGGAAGAGACCACCGTCAGGGCGGTGCCATCCGTCAATTGCGCCGCCGTGCCCGACGGCAGGCTGTCAAGCTGCTCGGTCATGGCGGTGCTGAAGGGCGCGCCAAGAGGGGCCTCGGCCCCACCTGAGAGCATCAACCCCGCCCCCAGACCCACGGCGAGCGCAAGGCTTGCTGCAAGCGCCATCGGCTGCCAACGGGTCGGCGCGGCGGGTGCGGGTGCTGCGCGCAGGGGCACCACATTGGATGCCTCTGGTGGCGCGCTGGCCTCGCCCATGGCGCGGATGCGCGCAACGAGCGCGTCCGACACCGTGGCCTCTGGCAAGTCCTGCATCGCCTGCCGGGCCAATTCTGCGGTCTCGACAAAGAGCGCGTAGCGTTCGGCCAAGGCCACATCGGCGGCGATGCGCGCGTGCAGGGCCTCGGCCTCGGGTCCGGTGATCTCGCCATCGGCGAGGGCCATCAATCTGTCGTCGTCCATCTGCATCGGTCTGATCCTTCCCCTGACACGGGGTTAACGGCTGGGGTCGCGGTCTATTCCCACGGATTTTGCAAGAGCGATCCGGGCGCGGCTGAGGCGGCTCATTACGGTGCCTTGAGGAATGTCGAGGGTTGCGGCGGCTTCGCCATAACTGAGCCCTTCGAAACAGACCAGATGCAGCACCATGCGCTGATCCTCGGGCAAACGCGCCATCGCGGCACGCACCGCGTTCAGGGTCAGGCGGTCATCGGTCTGGGCGGCGCTGTCGATGGGGTCGGGTTGTGGGCTTTCGTGGATGTCCACGACCTCGCCGCGGGTGGCATCGCGGCGCAGCGTGTCAATCCAGGCGTTGCGCAGGATGCGAAAAAGCCAGGGTTGCAATTGGGTTGCGGGATCAAACCGGTCGCGGGCACGAAACGCCCGTTCGGCGGTGATCTGGACCAGATCCTCGGCCAGATCGCCCCGGCGGCAGAGCGAGAGGGCAAACCGTTTGAGGGCGGGCAGAAGGGCCACGACATCCTCGGTAAACTTGTCAGACATCAATATGCGGCCCTTGGAACAGCGTGCGGGAATAAAACCGGGGTTACAGCGTTTTGTGTAACATGGCATGTTGAGGCAAGGCGACAAGAGGAGAAAATTCCGTGCGCGTTTTACGAGCGATGTTGGTGTGGGTCCTGATCCTCGGGATTCTTCCACTTGGACCCTGGGCTGAGGGGGGTTTCCCTGCGACGATGGCTTGGGCGGGTGATGGTGATGGCGGCGGCGGCGATGGTGATGGCGGCAGCGACGGCGACGGCGGTAGTGACGGTGACGGAGACGGTGACGGTGACGGCGATGACGGAGGCAGCAGCAGCAGTAGTAGCAGCAGCGACCAAGGCGACAGCGGGGCTGGAGGTGTTGGTGGGGGTGAAATCAAGTTTCGTGAGTATCGCCGCACCCTGCGCGCGCTCTTGGGGGCGACGCCCCCGCGACCGGAACGGCGCGCTACCCTTGCCCCCCGTGCCGCACCGCGCCCGACCGAGGCCCCGCGCGAGATCATCGCGCGCGGACTGAGCGACGCGGATGCCGCAGCACTTGCCGCGCAAGGCTATGGTGTCCTCAACCGGATTGATCTGGCCAGCCTTGGGGTCAATATTCAGCGCCTTTCGGTGCCGGAAGGCACCACGCTGGCCGAGGCGCGGGCAGCGGTGCAGGCCTTGCCCACCGGCGAGACCGCGGATTTCAACCATTATTACCGCGCTGAGGCCGAGGAGTTGCCGACACCCATAGAGGGTGCGGTCCTTCCGGCCCCCTGCGACGGGCTGCATTGCCCGGCGCGGGCGCTGATCCACTGGCCTGAAAACATCGGGGCGCAAACCTGCGGTGCGCCGGTCACACTTGGCATGATCGACACCGGGATCAACACGGATCACGCCGCCCTTGCAGGCGCACAGGTGGCGCTGACGCGAGTGGCACCCGAGGATTACAACGCCTCGGATGCCATTCACGGCACGGCGGTGGCCGCGATCCTGGTGGGCGATCCGGCCTCGCGCGCGCCGGGGCTTTTGCCGGGGTTGCCGCTGGTGGCGGTGGATGCGTTTCACAAGGAGGCGGGCGATGAGCGCGCCGATGTCTTTACGCTGGTGCAGGGATTGGATCAGTTGATCGGCGCCGGGGCGACGGTGATCAACCTTAGCCTCGCCGGGCCGCCCAACACGGTGCTGGAGGATACGCTGGCGGCAATCGAGGCGGCGCAGAGCGCGGTCATCGTGGCCGCCGCGGGCAATGGCGGACCAAACGCGCCGCCCGCCTATCCCGCCGCCTATGACAGTGTCATCGCTGTGACGGCGGTGGACAAGGGCGGGCGGGCGTATCGTCGCGCGGGACGGGGGCCGCATGTCGATCTTGCGGCACCGGGGGTCGAGGTCTGGACGGCGGCCTCAGTTCAGGGGGCAAGGTGGAAAACCGGCACTTCCTTTGCTGCGCCCTTTGTGGCGGCGGCTGCGGCGCTCTGGCGACAGACCTATCCCGAGATGACCCCGGCGGAAATCCGTGCCGCTCTCAGCCAGAGCGCGGCTGATCTGGGTGCGCCGGGGGTGGATGAGGTCTTTGGCCACGGGCTGCTAGATCTTGGCGGGCGCTGTCCCGTGGCAGGCGCGGACATGCTCTTGCCGGTGCTGGCCGAGTAGGGCGCGCGCTCAGCGGTGGCGCTCCAAAAGCGGGCGCAAGGCGACGCGCGCCCTCAGTTTGGCGGCCAAGAGGTAAATGCCGCCGATCTTGCGGTGCAGAAACATCGTGGCGGGGGGCGGCACATGGGTCAGCTCCCGCTCGGACCCCATCGCCAGCCCCATGTCGCGCAGGGTCGCGACCATATCGGATATGCCAAAATCATAGGGCTCGCTCTGGCGCAACGGCGCCATGGCGGTGTCGAACATCTGAAGGATCAGCGCCTGATGCCGGGGCGCGGTGGCTGCATCGAAATAGCCAATACGCAGCATGGCGGCGCGGGTTCGCGCGGCGTCCTGATCGAGGGCCGCGTTGAGCAGGGTGCGGAAATCAGAGGTGAGCGCCGGATCAATCGCCATCACCGCCCCGAAATCCAAGAGCACGATCCGCCCTGTGGCAGGGTCAAAGCGGTAATTGGCCAGATTGGGATCGGTCTGCATCAGGCCAAAGTCGAAAAGTTCCCGCAAGGTCAGGTCGATCAGGTGCTGTGCCACATGATCGCGCAGATCTTGCGGGGCATCGGTCAGCGCCTCGATGGGCTGGCTCTCGACATAGGTCATGGCGAGCACCTCGGGCGTGCTGAGATCGGGCTGAAATTCCGGCAGGCGAAACGCCTCTGACCCGGCAAGAAGCTGATGGAAGGCGCGCAGGTGGCGCGCCTCGGCGATATAATCCGCCTCTTGATGCAGTTGCGCCTTGGCCTCGCGCAGCATCGGGGCAAGGTCCATCTCGCGCGGGATGACGCCCGGCACGCGCAGGAGCGTCGCCAGATTGTCGATGTCGCTGTCAATGCTGGCGCGCACGCCGGGGTATTGCACCTTGATCGCCAGATCGCGGCCATCGGGCGTCTGAGCGCGGTGGACCTGCCCGATCGAGGCGGCGGCGAAGGGGCGCAGATCAAAGCGTTTGAAGCGCCCATACCAGCCCGTGCCCCAAGCGGTATTGAGCACCGATTGCAATTGCTTGGGCGGCATATGTGGGGCCTCGGCACGCAGAGCGGCCATGATCGCGGTCATCTCGGGCGGCAGCACAAGGCCCGTGTCCATCGACAGCATCTGCCCCAGTTTCATCGCAGCCCCCCGCATCTGACCCAGATCGCGGGTCACGCGCCGCGCGGTGGCCGGGGTCAGCAGCAGGCCGGGCAGGTGCGGGCGCTGGCCTTGGGCCATCTGGCGCAGGCCACCGGCCAGCATATCGCCCATGATGCCGGTGGTCATGCCGCCCAAACGCAGCATGCGGCCAAGGCGGTGGCCGGGCACGGGGGCGGTTCTGGTCTGGTCTGTGGGATCGCTCATGCCGCCTGCCTCTGCTGCGTCTTTGTCAGGGGCTAGATGGGGCGCGGGCGCGCGATTGCCAGCCTCAGGCTGTGGCACCGGGGACAAGACGAAAGTCGATCTGCGTGATCCGGGGCGGGCTCTCACCCTTGAGGCGGCGCAGGATAAGGTCAGCGGCGACAAAGCCGATGCGTTCCCGGTTCGAGGCGATGGTGGTCAGCGGCGTGGGCAGCGCCTGCCCGATGCCTAGCCCGTTGAACCCGGCCAAGGCGATGTCTTGCGGCAGCGCGAGACCGGCGGTCTGACAGTGAAAGACGCCGCCGACGGCCATATCGTCATTGGAAAAGAACACCGCCTCGGGGCGCGGATGGGTATGGGCCAGCAGCCGTGCCAGCCCCTCGCGCCCCAAGGGCACCGACGAAGGGCCATCAAGGATGAGCGTTTCACAGAGGGTCAGCCCCAGTTCGGCCAGCCCGTCGCGGAACCCGTCCAGCCGGGCGAGGGCGCGGAAATCGGTGGCGATGTCGTGGCCGATATAGGCCATCCGGCGATAGCCGCGCCCAATCAGGTAATGCGCCATGGCACGGCCTGCGGCGCGGTGCGAAAAGCCTACGGCCATGTCGGCGGCGTCGGGGTCGGTATCCATCACCTCGACCACCGGCATTTCGGCGGCCTGCAAGAGCGCGCGCGTGGCCGCATTGCCAGAGGTGGGGGCCAGCACAAGGCCCGCCGGACGCCACGACAGCAGGTCCCGCAAGAGATGCTCCTCGCGCGCCGCATCGTAATGGGAAATCCCCAGGATTGGGTGATAGCCATCATCCTCCAGGCGGCTCTCCAGCCCCTTGAGCACATCGGCAAAGACGATGTTCGAGAGCGAAGGGAGGATCACCGCGACCTGACGCGAGGCCCCGCCCGCGAGCGTTCCCGCAAGGCGGTTCGGCACGTAATTCAGCGCGTGCGCAGCGCGTTCGACCTTGAGTTGGGTATCCTTGGCGACGGCGCTACCGCCGCGCAGCGCACGGCTGGCGGTGATTTCACTGACGCCTGCGGCCTTGGCCACCTGTGAGAGGGTGGGGCGACGGGACGGGGTATCGGGCGCGTTCGGGTCCATGACCCCAGATTGCGCAAAATGACGGCGCTGTCATTGAAAATCTGTGAGTGGGCGGGTGTGAAGGCGCGCGATGAGGAGTTCGGCAGGTTCTATAAAGCAGAAAAATGGGCTTTAACGCGTTACCCTTGCCTTGAGAACCTTCGGACAGAACCATATTGACAGCGCTGTCATAACTTGCTTCAGTCCGCTGCGAGGGGGATCTGGCGTGCGTATTCTGATTACCGGAGCAGCGGGATTTATTGGCCAACGCGTCGTGCGCGCGCTCTCAGAGCGTGACAGCCTGATTGTGGACGGGCAAGAGCGGCGGATTGCGGTCCTCCTTGCGACCGATATTGCCGAGGCCCCGTTGCGCGATCTGGCGCAGTCCCGCCGCCGGGTGCATGCGGTGCCGGGCCCCTTGGACAGTTCAGCGATTTTGGCGCGGATCGTCGAGGATGCGCCGGAACTGGTGATCCATCTGGCCGGTGTCGTCTCGGGGCAGGCGGAGGAGGATTATGCGCTGGGCATGGCGGTCAACCTGCACTCCACCATTGCCCTGATCGACGCCTGCCGCAGCCTGCGCAAACCGCCGGTCTTTGTCTTTTCCTCATCGGTCGCGGTGTTTTCCTGCGCCGACAATGACACGATTTCCGAAGCCACCTTGCCTGCACCGCTCTCGTCCTATGGCACGCAAAAGCTGATGGGGGAATTGCTGGTGCGTGATGCCAGCCGCAAGGGGTTCATAAAAGGCCGCGCGCTGCGCTATCCGACCATCGCGGTGCGGGCGGGCAAGCCCAATCGCGCGGCATCGGGCTTTGCCAGCGGGATCATCCGCGAGCCTCTGGCCGGGATGGCGGCGGAATTGCCGGTGGGGCGCGATTTGCGGATGCATCTGGCCTCGCCCGCCAAGGCGCTCGACTATACGCTGACTGCCGTTGGGCTGGCGCAATCCGATCTGGGTCTGGAAACCACCGTGACCCTGCCGGGCATTTCGGTGACAGTGGGCGCGATGCTGGCGACGCTGGAGGCGCTGGCGGGGTCGGAGGTGACAGCGCGCGTTACAGAGCGGCCCGATCCCGCGATCGAGCGGATCGTGACCACATGGCCGGGACAGATCATCACGCCGCGCGCCGAGGCGCTGGGATTTGCGCCCAACCGGGATTTTGCCGAGATTGTCCGCGAACATATGGATAGTCTGACAAGAAGCTGACGGGGCGCGGGAGGCACCGGACGGCTGAACCAACGAAAACCAAGGAGGAGGATCACATGAGACATTTTGCACTGGGTGCGCTTGCTGCGCTGGGTCTGGCCACCACGGCCGGGGCACAACAGAATATCGTGGTGGGCCATGCGCTGTCGCCCACCTCGCATTACGGGGTGGGGGCGCAGGCCTTTATCGACACGTTGACCGAATTGTCGGGCGGTGCCTTTACCGGCGAGCAGGCCCCCGCCGGGCAATTGGGCGGCGAGCGGGACATGATCGAAGGGCTGCAAATCGGCTCGCTCGATGTGGTCATCACCTCGACCGGCCCCTTGGGCAATTTTGTGCCGCAGGTCTATGCGCTCGATCTGCCGTTCCTCTTCCGTGACTATGACCATGCCCGCACCGTGCTGGATGGCGAGATCGGGCAGGAATTGCTGGATGAGATCAGCAAGAACAATCTGGTGGCGCTGGCGTGGTCCGAGAACGGGTTTCGCCACGTGACCAACTCGCAGCGCGCCGTGCGCACGCCCGAGGATCTGGCGGGGCTCAAGCTGCGGACCATGGAGAACAAGGTGCATATGGCGGCGTTCGAGGGTATGGGTGCCGCCCCCACGCCGATGGCCTTCCCCGAGCTTTTCTCGGCGCTGCAACAGGGTGTGGTCGATGGGCAAGAGAACCCGGTCACGGTGATCACCGCGTCTAAATTCTGGGAGGTCCAGAAATATGTCTCGCTCACCGGGCATGTCTATTCGCCTGCTGCTGTTCTCGCCTCGCCGGTCCTGCTCGATAGTCTGACCGATGAGCAGCGCGGATGGTTTGCAGAGGCGGCCAAGGCCAGTGCTGCGGCAACGCGGGCAGAGGTCAACCGTCTGGAAGAGGCAGGCGTCGCCCTCTTGCGCGAAAACGGCATGGAGGTGATCACTGACATCGACAAGGCCCCGTTTGCGGCATTGGCCGAAGCGGCGTCCTATTCCGTCTATACGGATCAATACGGCGGCGAGATGATCGAACGGATCAAGGCTGTCGAGTGATCCAAGGCATGAAGCTGACCCCGGTGCGTTGCGCGCACCGGGGCTGAAGGCAGGGCGCGCATGACATTGTTTCTGAAGTTCGAGGCCATGACCACGCAACTGGCCTTGCGGCTGGCAATCGGCTTTTTGCTGATCGCGGTCGGACTTGCGCTCTATCAGGTCACGACGCGCTTTGTCTTTGGGCATCCCTCGACATGGTCCGAGGTGATCACCCGCTCGGCGATGATCTGGTGCGTGTTTCTGGCCGTGGCCCCGGCGTTTCGCGAAGGGGCGATGATCGCGGTTGAAATCGTGCAAAAGATTTTGCCGCCGCGCCTTGGCTTCGCGCTCTACCTTGTGTCGATGGGGCTGTCGGTGCTGTTTTTCTGCATCCTCTTCTGGCAGGGCTGGGCGATGACCGCACGGGTCATGTCGCAAAAGCTGGCGGCACTGGAAATCTCTATCGCTTGGGTCTATGCGGCGCTGCCGGTGGGGTCGGTGTTTATCCTGCTGGCTATTTTGGGTTGTGTGATACGAGCGGTTCAAAAGGGCGCGGTTGAGTTTTCGGCGGGCCTGCAATGAACGCAGCCCTTGCCCTGTCGCTCGCGATCTTTTTTCTGGCCGGGGTGCCGATTGCGGTGGCGATTGGTCTCGCCTCGGTCATCGGGATCGAGGCCAATGGCCGCTTGCCGCTCTTGTTAGTGGCGCAGCGGATGTTCACGGGGATCGACAGTTTCCCGCTCATGGCGATTCCGCTCTTTATCCTCGCGGGCAATCTCATGTCGGCGGGGGGCATTTCGCATCGGTTGGTGGAATTGGCGAAATCCATCGTGGGTGGCATCCAAGGCGGTTTGGCCGCGTCCTGTGTGCTGACCTGCATGATGTTCGCCTCGGTCTCTGGCTCGTCGGTGGCGACAACCTTTGCGATTGGCGCGATTCTCATTCCGGCGATGGTGAAACACGGCTATCCGGCCCCCATGGCGGCCTCGGTTCAGGCAAGCTCTGCTGAGTTGGGCGTGCTCATTCCGCCGTCGATCCCTCTGATCCTCTACGGGGTGTCGACCGATACCTCGATTGGGCAGTTGTTCCTTGCGGGCATCGGGCCGGGGTTTCTGGTCGCGGGATCGTTGATGGCACTGGTGCTGATCCTCTGCCGGGTGCGGGGCATTGGCCTTGAGGATGGGCGCGACCGGCCAAGGGTGGGCCCCGCGCTCTGGTCCGCCTTGCCTGCGTTGATCGTGCCGGTGGTCATCCTGGGCGGCATCTATTCGGGCGTTTTCACACCGACCGAGGCGAGTGCGGCCGCCGTGGCCGCCGCCGTGATCGTGGGCATGGGATTTTACCGCGAATTGCGCTTTGCGGACCTGCCAGACATCCTGAAAAAGACGGTGCTGGCGACCGCGGCGATCATGCTCATCATTTCGGCGGCGGCGCTTTTCTCGTTCCTCATCACGCGCTCTGGCCTGCCCAATGAAATCGCGGCTTGGTTCAAGGATATTTTCGAGAGCCGCTTTGCCTTTCTCTTGGTCGTAAACCTGATGCTGCTGGTGGTGGGTATGTTCATCGAGACATCGGCGGCGATCCTTGTGCTGGCTCCGATATTGGCGCCGATTGCGGTATCCTACGGGGTGGATCCGGTGCATTTCGGGCTGATCCTCGTGGTCAATCTGGCGCTTGGGATGATCACCCCGCCGCTGGGCGTCAATCTCTTCGCGGCCTGCGCGGTGGCCAATCTCTCGATCGAGAAGGTCATTCCGCACCTCTTCTGGTTCGTGCTGACCGTGTTCGGCGCGCTCATGCTGATCACCTATATTCCGGCCATCACGCTCTGGCCGATGCAAACCATTCTCTCGGTGGGACCATGACAGAGATCGTGCATTTTGTGGGGCTGGGGTCGATGGGCCTTGGCATGGCGCAATCGGCGCTGCGTGCCGGGTTCGAGACCTATGGCCATGATCCTGATACCGCGCGGCGGGATTTGCTGGGTGCGGCGGGTGGTCGCGCGCTCGACCGGGCGTCGCCCAAGGCGGGGGTGCTCGTTTGTGTCGTGCTCAATGCCGCGCAGACGCGTGACGCGCTCTTTGGGGCGCAAGGCTGGGCCGAGGGGGTGCAGACGGGCGGCGTCATTCTGGGCTGTGCCACGGTCGCGCCAGAGTTTGCCCGCGAGATGGAGGACGAGGCGGCACGCCGGGGGCTCCATTATCTCGATGCGCCGATTTCGGGCGGGGCGGTCAAGGCGGCGGAGGGGCGACTGTCAATCATGGCGTCGGGGCGGCCTGAGGCGTTTGCGCGGGCCGAGGCGGTGCTGGCGGCATTGGCCGAAACGGTGCATCGCTTGGGCGATTGCGCAGGGCCGGGATCGGCGATGAAGGCGGTCAATCAGTTGCTGGCGGGTGTGCATATCGCCGCGATGGGCGAGGCGCTGTGTTTTGCCACCTCTCAAGGGCTTGATCTGGCCCGTGTGTTGGAGGTGATCAAGGTGTCGGCGGGCAATTCCTGGATGTTCGAAAACCGCGCGCCGCATGTGATCGAGGCGGATTATGCCCCGCGTTCGGCCATCGACATCTGGCCCAAGGATCTGGGCATCGTTCGGGATATTGCCGCGCGCGCGGCCCTGCCTCTGCCGCTGGTCGAGGCGGCGCTGTCCGAGTATCGCGCAGCCTCTGAGGCCGGATTGGGCCGCGCCGATGACGCGGCCATTACAAAACATATCGCCGCGCGCGCAGGCCTTCGATTGCCGGGGGACGACTGATGCTCTTGGGCTGTATCGGCGATGATTTCACCGGATCGAGTGATCTGGCCAATACCCTGACCAAGGCGGGGATGCGGTCGGTGCAATATGTGGGCGTGCCGGATGCGCTGGCCGATGCGGGGGTCGAGGCCGGGGTGGTCGCGCTCAAATCCCGCTCGATCCCGGTGGCCGAGGCGGTGGCGCAATCGCTGGCGGCGCTTGATTGGTTGCGCGCGCAGGGGTGCCGGCAGTTTCTGTTCAAATATTGCTCGACGTTTGATTCAACGCCTGAGGGCAATATCGGCCCGGTGGCCGAGGCCTTGGCCGAAGCCTTGGGGGCGCGGCAAGTGATCTTTTGCCCGGCCTTTCCGGGCGCGGGGCGGACGGTCTATCAGGGGCATCTATTTGTGAATGACCGGCTCTTGAGCGAGAGCGGGATGCAGCATCATCCGCTCACTCCGATGACCGACCCCGATATTCGCCGCTGGCTAGGCGCGCAGGTGCGTGGCACGGTCGGTCATCTGGGCGCGCAGGTCGTGCGGCAAGGGGCGGGGGCGATCCGGGCGGCATTAGCGGCGCAAGAGCATCGGTTGATCGTCGCGGATGCGATCAGCGATGCGGATCTGGTCGCCTTGGGCCATGCGGCGGCGGACTTGCCCCTGATCACAGGCGGATCGGGCATTGCCATGGGTCTGCCGGATAA
>NZ_JAGPVV010000211.1 GCF_018066915.1 Roseovarius sp. | reverse complement strand
TCGAAGTGCGGGTGCTGCCCGGCACGACCTTGACATAGCCGCCGTTGTGCAATTCGAGCTTGTCCTTGACCAACTCGCTGGCGGGCGCGTGGCCGATGGCGATGAACACCCCCTTGCAGGGGATTTCCGTGATCGCACCCGTTTCGACATGGCGCACCCGCACGCCCTCGACCCCCTTGGGATTGTCGGTGCCGATGACCTCATCCAGCGTATGAAACCACAGGGTTTCGATCTTGGGGTTCTTCATCAGCCGGTCTTGCAGGATCTTTTCGGCGCGGAGCTCGTCGCGGCGATGGATGAGCGTGACCTTCGAGGCGAAGTTGGTCAGAAAGAGCGCCTCTTCCACCGCCGTATTGCCGCCGCCGATCACCACGATTTCCTGTCCGCGATAAAAGAACCCGTCACAGGTTGCGCAGGCCGAAACGCCAAACCCCTTGAACGCCTCTTCCGACGGCAGGCCCAGCCATTTGGCACGTGCGCCGGTGGCGAGGATCACGGCATCGGCGGTATAGGTGGTGCCGCTGTCACCCTTTGCCACAAAGGGGCGGCTGTCCAGATCGAGCGACGAAATGATATCGCCGATGATTTCACAGCCCATGGCCGATGCATGCGCCTCCATCCGGACCATCAGGTCTGGCCCCTGCACCTCGGTATCGCCGGGCCAGTTTTCGACCTCGGTTGTGGTGGTCAACTGACCGCCCGGCTCGATCCCTTGCACCAGAATGGGCGAGAGCATGGCGCGGCTGGCATAGACGCCTGCGGTATAGCCAGCGGGACCAGACCCGATGATCAGGCATTTGGTGTGACGGGTGTCGGACATGGGCGCTCTCTCATGTGATCTGCGGATTTGGCGCATGATATAGCCCTCTGGCGCGGGGCATGTAACCCCTTGCAAGGCGGATATGCACTGCGTGCCCTAGGGGCTATTCGGGAAATGATCTTGCGCAGCAGCGAAACATAATTGCGCATGTAGCCCATAATGCTATAACAATCGCGAAATCGAACAAGGAGTCCCCCATGGCCACGTCCCGTCTTGATCCCATAGATCGCAAGATTCTGGCGGAGTTGCAGGCTGACGGCCGGATGACCAATGTGGAACTGGCCAAGCGGGTCGGAATCTCTGCGCCGCCCTGCCTTCGCCGGGTGCGCACGCTCGAGGAACAGGGGTTCATTCGCGGCTATCATGCCGATGTGGACCCCCGCGAATTGGGGTTCGAGGTGCAGGTCTTTGCCATGGTCGGCCTGCAAAGCCAGGCCGAGGCGGATCTGAGCGCCTTTGAGGCGCGCTGCCGCGCCTGGCCGCTCGTGCGGGAATGTCACATGCTCAACGGTGAGGTGGATTTCATCCTCAAATGCGTGGCCCCCGATCTCAGCACCTTTCAGCGCTTTCTGACCGAGGAATTGACCGCCGCCGATAATGTCGCCAGCGTCAAGACCTCGCTCGTCATTCGCGGCGCCAAGGACGAGCCCGGCGTGCCCTTTGAAATCCTCGAGGCGCGGCTGAGCCAGTCAGCCTGAGATCAGGCGACGTTCAGCGTATCAGGGGCATCGAGTGGCAGGCGCAGATGTGCCAGCGGGCCGAATTGATGCGGCTCCTGAATTTGCGGAAAGAACGACATAAAGAGCGACAGCATACTCGGCCCCACGTCGCGCTCGAACCCGGCACCGGGATGAAAGCTCTCGACTTCCAGCCCATTGGCCGTGATCAGCGCATGCCGCCGCAGCCAGAGGTGATAGAATGTCACCGCGCGCGGCGGGGTGACGCCAAAGGCGTGCATCCCATCGGCCAGCACATGCGCGGGGCTAAGCACGTGATCCGACCCGATGCTGGCGCGCAGATCGCGCGGGCGCGTAAGAATCCGCGCCCCCGGACCGACCAGCAGATCGGCCATCGGCCGCGCAATGCCAAAGGCCTCGGCCATGATCCGCGTCAGCTTGACCGAACGGCTGGCAATATCCTCGGGGCGCAGCGTCATCCGGCCAATCCAGAGCACCGGCAGCGGCCCATGCGCAGAGGTTTGCAAGAGATCACCGGGCAGCAGGTCTTCGACCGCAACAGGCCCGCGCGTGGTGGTGATCAGCGTGCCGCGCGCAAAGGCGGAATGTGCCGCGTCAAAGAGCGGTAGCGCCGGGGCCATCTGCTCGCGCTCTTCTATTCCCCCATCGGCCCGCAGCCAGAGGTTCGTGTAATGCCGCATCGGCAGGCGGGGGGTTTCAGGACGCGCAGGAATGCGGCGCACAGGCGTCGCATAGGCGGCGTTCGCCGTCAGGCGGGGGATACTCATTGCTGTGTCACCTCAAATTCAAGGATGTCACAACCGCGTCGGCCCCCACCGACAACGACAGATGGACAAATCTGTTTGTTTAGTAGGATCAATATGAAGGTATGACGGGCTTTGCGTCAAATTTTCGGGGCAATTGTTCGCAGGTTGTGGGAAGTGGGCGCGAAGTGACGCGATTGTCGCCACAGCGCCCAATCCGCTTGCCACAATTCCAAGACCGATCTGCGAATCACTTTCGCCGCGCTCGTGCCGCTTGACGCAATCACGATCACAGCGGTATTCTGATTTTAGAATGTTTCGACTGTGTGCATATTTGAGTCGCCCAGTCATGAAACGCATTTAAAATTGTGACGTTGGCCTTGGGCCTGCGGGATTGGCTAAGATGGCATTTGGACGCTGGATGCGCAGACTAAGAGGGGTTGGCCTTGGGCCGGCGCTTCTTGTGCTGTTGCTGAGCGTTCGGGTCGCCACCGCCGCTGCGGTCGATTGCCAGCACGAATTGGCGGATGCCGCCCGCACTCATCTCCATGTGCAAGAGCAGATCAAGCTTGAGGCCGCCGCCCTTGGCGGCGAGCTCTGTCTGGTCGCAGAGCATCCCGGCGCGCTGACCACGCCCGCCGCCGAGGCCGAGCATGACGGCCCTCATCTGAACACGCCCTGTCCCTTCTTCAAGTCGCAAGCGGCGCTGACAGAGGCAAGCATCGCGCCCGACGCGCGGCATTTGAGTTTTTCGCGTGTCGTCCGTGTGTTTGACGATATGCGCGCGGCGGCGGGTGATCTGCCCGCCGGGTACAGCCCGCGCGCGCCGCCCGTGGTGGCCCTGGGATAGCTGGCATGCGTGCCACCGGGTCCATCCCGTGCGCCTCGCCGTTAATCGGCCAGGGGCCACTCCAGCGGGACCTTCGGTGACAGGATACCCTCCTCGCATGATCGTTTCGCCATGCTTACCGCCATTCGGGCCGTCTCCAGCGGGCCAGATGGCGGGACAAGCCCGAAGCATCAGGCCCCGCGTGGCCCATGCCAGCCCCAGTCGGCTTCTACCACCTCACGTTTCTGCCATTCCAATCCGTCCAATTTTCTGCACCGTATCGGCAAGGCCAAACATATCGGTGCGTCCCAATTGCGCCAGTGTCAGGCTGACCTCTTCCGTCATCACCTCCCACAGGCGGTGCAGACCGCGCTCGCCCCCCGCCGCCATCGCATAGAGCAGGGGCCGCCCGAGAAAGGCGAAATTCGCGCCCATCGCATGCGCCTTGACGATATCCTCGCCCGACCGCAGCCCGGAATCGAAAAAGAGCGGAAAGTCTGGCCCAAGCGCCGCGCGGATCTCGGCCAGCATCAGAATGGGCTCTGGCGCGCCATCGAGTTGCCGCCCCCCATGGCTGGAAACCTGTATCGCATCGACCCCGGCGTCGCGCAGACGCACAGCGTCCTCCACATCCAGCACGCCCTTGATCACCAGCTTGCCGGGCCAAGCCGCGCGCAGCCGCACTAGATAGGACCAATCCGCCGCCGCCCGGCTTGCGGTGCGGTCAAAACCGCCCTGCCGGAAATTCGCCATTTCAGGCTTGCCATGCCAGAGCGTGCCCAGCGACCAGCGCGGATGCAGCGCGAAATCCACGAATTGCCGGGGGCCGATCCGAAACGGCATCTTGAACCCATGGCGCAATTCGCGTGGGCGGCGGCCCACTTCGGGCACATCGAGCGTGACGACAAGGGTCTGATACCCCGCCGCGCGGGCGCGATCGACCAGCGCCATAGTGCCGCTGCCATCACCGCTGAAATAGAGCTGAAACCACGCATGCCCCTCGGCCACCTCGATCATCCGCTCGAGCGGGGTTGAGGCGACGGTCGAGACGCCCAAAGGCACGCGCTCCCGTGCCGCCAGCCGCGCCAGCATGAGATCCGCGCCCGGGGTGCTGAGATTGCACATGCCCATCGGCGTGATGCCAAACGGCACCCGTGCGCCATGCCCAAACACATCGCAAGAGAGATCCCGCTTGGTGACATTCCGCAAGACGCGCGGCCTTAGCCGCAGATCGCGCAGCGCCGCGCGATTGAGCGCCTCGCCATGCTCTGTGCCCGCCGCCCCGTCGATATAGTCGAACACCATCCACGGCAGACGCCGCCGCGCCAGACGGCGGGCATCCTCGGCGGAATGGATGGCATCGGCCCCCATGCAGCCCCCTTAGCGCAGCACATGCACGGCGCAGGGCGCATGCCGCACCACCCGCGCCGCCGTGGAGCCCAAGAGAAAATCGCTCAAGCCCGGCTTGTGCGAGCCGACGATGATGCAATCCGCGCCGTGTTTCTCGGCGTAATCGGTGATGGCCCGCCCGGAATGACCGCGCAGCATCACAGGCGTCACATCGGACGCACCCGCCACCCGCTCGGCCAAGAGCGCCTGCGCCCGGCTATAGGCGCCTTCAACCACCTCTTCATCGAGATAGGCGCGCACAGAGCTTTGGACAGGTTCATAGGCATGGAGCGCGATGATCTCACCGCCTTCGGCGCGCAGGGCGCGGGCAATCTCCAGCGCGCTCTCGCTGATCCCATGTTCCAGCGACAGGCCGACAATGATCTTGCGATACATGGCACTTACTCCTCTTCAGGGGACAAGGATGATCTTGGGGCTGGTCACGCGCCCGCCGCGAATATCGGCAAAGGCACCCGCGCCCTCGCTCAGCGCCCGTTCCTCCACCCAGTCGAGCGCGCCCAAACGCCCCTCGAACATCGCCTGCGCGCAGTCGCGGAAATCCTGCGCGGTATAGGTATAGGTGCCGATGAATGTGATCTCCTGCAACGTCATGCGCCGGATATCGAGGCCCCCGGTGGATTGCCCCAGACCGATATGCACGATCACGCCACCGGGCCGCGCATGGGCCGAGGCCTGCGCGCGTGTGGCCTCATAGCCCACACCATCGACCACGATGTCGAATTGCTCAGCCGGGTCGAGCGCATCGGGCGCAAGCGTTTTCTGATCGCAGCGCAGGTCGAGAAAGGCGCGCCGCGCCGCGTGCGGCTCGACCATCGTGACGTCCCGGATGCCTTGGGCACCAAGGCTCAGCGCCGCGCCCAGACCAATCGCGCCGCCGCCCAGCACCAGTGCCCGGTGCGGGCCATCGCCCAGCACCGCCCGCCCCAGCCGCACCGCATGCCAGCCGCAGGCAATCGGTTCGGCCAAGGCCGCCTGATGGGTGGTCACATGATCGGGCAGGGGCACCAGATTGCGCTCGGGCATCGCCAGCAGGCCAGCAAAGGCCCCCTCGCGCGGCGGCATGGAAATAATCTGCCGCGTGCTGCACAGGTTGTCGCGCCCCGCCCGACAGGCCGGGCAGGTGCCGCATGTCACCAGCGGATTGACCGTCACGCGCGCGCCCGTCATGGCCCCGCTCAGCGCCACACCTGCCGCCTCATGGCCCAGAACCAGCGGTGCCGGGCGGCGCTCGTCATGGCCCAGATAGGCGTGCATGTCCGAGCCGCAGATGCCCACGCTCTCCACCCGGATCAGCGCCTCGCCGTCTTGCGGCACCGGGTCCGCCACCTCGCGATACTCTAACGCCTCTGGCCCGGTATAGACTAAAGCCTTCATTTCGCGGTGAACCCCCCGTCGAGCATCAGAATTTGGCCGGTGACATAGTTTGACGCCTCCGAGCACAGGAAAAGCAGCGGCCCATCCATATCCTCGGGCTCGCCATTGCGCCCGATACAGGTCTGCGCCGCATTGCGCGCCGCGCGCTCCGGGTCGTTAAAGACCGGCGCTGTCAGTTCGGTGCGCACGAAACCGGGGGCCAGCGCATTGACGTTGATGCCGTGGCGCGACCATGCCTCAGCCATTGCGCGGGTCATCTGCGCCACGCCGCCCTTGCTCGCGCCATAGGCGATGCCACCTTGAAAGGCGCGGAACGATTGCAGCGAGGCAAAGTTGACGATCCGGCCCCAGCCCTTATCCCGCATCGCGGGCACAAGATGCTGGCTCAGGAAAAACGGCGCTGTGAGGTTGAGCGAGAGGGTTATATCCCAGCCTTCGGGTGTCACGTCATCTGCAACCTGCCGCGTGTTGATACCCGCCGCATGCACCACGATATCTGGCGCGCCAAAGGGTTCTGCCGCGCGCCGCGCGAGATCCGCAAGGCTATCGCGATCCGCCAAATCCTGCGCGATCACGGCACCGTTTGCACCCACCTCGGCCTGCCAGCCCGCCAGCGCATCGGCGCGGCGGGCCACGCCCACGACCCGTGCGCCGTGCTGCGCCAGAACCGTGGCCGCGCGCCGCCCGAGACCGGCACTTGCCCCCGTGACCAGCGCCACGCGGCCCGCGACGTCAAAGAGCCCCCGTTCAGCCATTGGCGGTCAGATCGAATGTTTCGTCGGGGAAATATTTGCGCAGGCGAATGTCGGCGGTGCGGGCATGCCCCTCCATCCCCTCCAGACGCGAAATGCGCGCGGTGGCCTCGGCCACGGGCTTGGCCCCTTCGCGGGTGGCGCGCTGCCATGTCACGATCTTCATGTATTTATGCACGCTGAGGCCGCCGGTGTAATTGGCCGCGCCCGAGGTGGGCAGCACATGGTTGGTGCCCGACGCCTTGTCACCAAAGGCCACGGTGGTTTCCTCGCCAAGGAACAACGAACCGTAGCAGGTCAGCCGCCCCAGCCACCAATCCAGATCCTCGGCCTGCACCGTCAGATGTTCGGGCGCGTAATCGTCCGAGGTGGCCGCCATTTCCTCGCGGTCCGCGCAGACGATCACCTCGGCATAGTCGCGCCATGCGGCGGCGGCGTTGTCGCGGTTGACCTCTGGCAGGTCGGCAATCAGATCAGGCACAAGGCGCATGACCTCTTCCGCCAATGGGCGGTTGTCCGTCACCAGCCAGACGGGCGAGTTATAGCCATGCTCAGCCTGTCCCACGAGGTCGGTCGCCACCACCATCGGATCGGCGGTGGCATCCGCCAGAACGAGGCTGTCGGTCGGGCCTGCGATCATGTCGATGCCGACGCGACCAAAGAGAATACGCTTGGCCTCGGCCACGAACTGATTTCCGGGGCCCACAAGGATATTCGCAGGCGGCAGACCAAAGAGACCAAAGGTCATCGCCGCAACACCCTGCACGCCACCCATTGCCATGATCACATCGGCCCCGCAGATATGCGCCGCATAGATGATCGCCGGGGCTACGCCCACGCCGGGGCGGGGCGGCGAACAGGCCACGATATGCTGACAGCCCGCCACCTTGGCGGTGGTCACGGTCATGATGGCGCTCGCAATATGGCTATAGCGCCCGCCCGGCACATAACAGCCCGCCGCATGCACGGGGATGCTCTTTTGTCCCGCAATCAGCCCCGGCACCACCTCGATCTCGATGTCGCGCAGCGTCTCGCGCTGGGCTTGGGCAAAGCGGCGCACATTGGCATGGGCAAACTCGATATCGCGCTTGAGCTTGTCGGGCACCAGCGCGGTGGCCGCCGCAATCTCCTCGGGTGTGAGAATGATGTTGCCCTCATAGCGGTCGAACTTGGCGGCATAGTCCAGCGCCACCTTGTCGCCCCCCGCCTCGATATCGGCCAGAATCCCCTGCACGGTCTCATGCACGTCGCCGGCATTTGAGGTCGAGGTAAGGGTTGCTTTCTTCAGGTAGTCACGGGTCATGTTAGGGTCCTATTTGTAGACATCAGGGAGCATCGTGGTCGAAATCGCCGGGATATAGGCAATCAGCAGCACCACGATCAGCATGAAGAAGACGAAGGGCACCGCCCGCCACGCGATCCGCAGGATGGATTCGCCGGTGATGCCCGACACGACAAAGAGGTTGAGGCCAAGCGGCGGCGTGATGAACCCAACGCCCAGCGCGGTGATCATCATGATGCAGAACTG
>NZ_JAGPVV010000208.1 GCF_018066915.1 Roseovarius sp. | reverse complement strand
GACATCATCGGTGGTGATTACGTGGCGCGCAACATCAAGGCCGCGCGCCATGATGCGCGGATCATTCAGCTTGCTTTCAACATGGGCTCTAAGGTCGAGATTGATCTCATGCCCGTGATGCTCAAGCGCCTCAGCTATACCGGCTCTACCCTGCGCTCGCGCCCCGAAGCGTTCAAGACGCAAGTGGCCGAGGCGCTGCACGAAACTGTCTGGCCTCTCTTTGGCACCGGCAAGCTGCGGCCTGTGACACACCGCATCCTGCCCATGGAAGAGGCGGCAGAGGCCCATCGGCTGATGGAAGCGGGCGAACATCACGGCAAGATCCTGCTGCGGATGTGAGCAAAGATTTCGCCACGTGACACAACAAAAAAGCCGCCTCAAAGGGCGGCTTTTTCATTGGGTTCAAGATGACTTTCAGTTCGCCTGACGCCGCAAGAAGGCCGGGATCTCGATCTGCTCGTCCTCGTCATGGGCGCGCGCCGGGGCCTGCTGCGGTTGTGCGCCGCCCATGGTCGGCTGTTGCCGGGACGGGCGTGCTGCAGGCTGCGCGGCGCGCTCGGTCTCGGCGGAATGGCCGGTCATGCGGTTGATCAGCGAGTTGATGCCAAAGCGCGGGCGCTCTTCTGCAACGCGCGCCTCGGGTTCGGGGCGGCGCTGTTGCGGCTGCACCGGGGCGCGACCGACGGCTGCCTGCAAACGCTGCAGCGCCTCAGGCGACGGGGTGCCGGGGGCTGGGGCGCGCGGGGCGACATAGGCGTCCAGCTCTTCCTCGTCGTCATAGGTGTTGCGCGCGAATTCCTCGACGCGGGGCTGATAGGCGGGCGGCGGCAGATCGTCTTCTGCGACTTCCTCTTCAAAGATGTCCTCCATCTGATCTTGGGCTGCTGCGCGCTGCGTCTCCATCGCGGCAAAGAGCGAGGGCTCGGGCTCGGCCACACGGGCGGCGACCGGCGCGGGCTCCGGCTTGGCCACAGGGGCGGGCTCGGCGCTGACGTGCTGCTTGAGCGGCTGCGCCATCGAGCGGCGCGGCACCGGCAGATCGGCGGCCACTTGGCTCACGTCGATGCCCGTTGCCACAACGCTGACGCGGATCGAGCCTTCCATCGACGGATCGAGGGTCGAGCCCACGATGATATTGGCATCCGGGTCCACTTCCTCGCGGATACGGTTGGCGGCCTCGTCCAACTCGAACAGCGTGAGGTCATGGCCACCGGTGATGTTGATAAGAACACCCTTGGCGCCACGCAGGCTGATCTCATCCAAGAGCGGGTTGGCAATCGCCTTTTCGGCGGCCTGAATGGCGCGGTCTTCGCCGCTATCCTCGCCGGTGCCCATCATCGCCTTGCCCATCTCGTCCATCACGGCGCGCACATCGGCAAAATCGAGGTTGATGAGGCCGGGGCGCACCATCAGGTCCGTGACACCCTTGACGCCCTGATAGAGCACGTCGTCGGCCATGCTGAACGCCTCGGTGAAGGTCGTCTTTTCGTTGGCCAGACGGAACAGGTTCTGGTTGGGGATGATGATCAGCGTATCGACCATCTTTTGCAGCGCCTCAACGCCTTCTTCGGCCTGACGCATCCGCTTGGCGCCCTCGAACTGGAACGGTTTGGTGACAACACCCACCGTCAGCACACCCAATTCGCGCGCGGCCTGCGCGATGATCGGGGCTGCACCCGTCCCAGTGCCCCCACCCATGCCCGCGGTGATAAAGCACATATGCGCCCCCGCCAGATGATCGACGATCTGCTCGATGCTCTCTTCGGCGGCGGCAGCCCCGACAGAGGCCCGTGCGCCTGCGCCAAGACCTTCCGTCACCTTGACGCCCAATTGGATGCGGTTTTCGGCATTGCTCTGGCTCAGGGCCTGCGCATCGGTGTTGGCCACCACGAAATCCACACCATCGAGACGCTTTTCGATCATGTTGTTCACGGCGTTGCCACCCGCCCCGCCCACACCGAAAACGGTGATACGGGGCTTCAGCTCGTCATGTCCGGGCATAGTGAGGTTGAGTGTCATAGCTTGTCCGCCTGTCCTGATGCCCACATTCGCGGGCTGTTTTCCGCCTGATTAGGTCCATTCTTACCGATGGTTGGCCTAATCGTCACCTAAAAAACACGTTTTGACCACTAAATATGGCCTTATTTCTGGTCTTTTTCGCGGGATTTCGCCGATGACGCCATATCTTGCGATCACCAGTTGTCCCGAAACCATTTCATCGCCCGCTTGAGCGACCGCGCCGGATAGCGATCGACGGGAATCTCGAAATCCCACCATTCGTCCTGCGGGTTCGCAGCAAAGAGGCACATGCCTACGGCACTGGCAAAACCGGCACCTGTCGCCGCCTGTGGGAGACCATGCACCCGGAGGGGCCGCCCAAGCCGCACCTGCTGTCCCAAAATCTTGCTCGCCAGCCCGTCAAGACCGGGGATCTGGCTGCCGCCGCCAGTCAAAACGATCTGTTGGCTGGGCAGATGATCGAACCCTGCCGCATCAAGCCGCGCGCGCACCTCTTCGAGAATTTCCTCGACCCTCGGGCGCATGATACCGATAAGTTCGGCCCGGCTCACGCGGCGGCGGTCATGCTCGTAATCGCCGGTGTCGCCGCCGATCTCGATCATCTCGCGGTCATCCATGCCGGTGGCCACGACGCCACCGTAGAATGTCTTGATCCGCTCGGCGGTGGCCTGTGGCACCTGCAACCCCATCGAGATGTCATTGGTCACGTGATCGCCGCCCATGCGCACAGAGTCGGCATAGATCATGTGCTTCTTGATAAAAATCGAGACGCCAGAGGTGCCACCGCCCAGATCAATACAGGCCGCACCCAGTTCCTGCTCGTCCTCGACCAAGGCCGCGATGCCTGACACATAGGCAGAGCTGGCCACCCCGGCCAGTTCGAGATCACATCGCTTGACGCAATAGGCGAGGTTCTGGATCGCCGCACCATCGACCGTCAGCATATGCATGTCGGTTGCAAGGACCTGCCCCATCTGGCCGCGCGGATCAATCAGACCGCTGCGGTGATCCAAGGCGAAATTGACCGGCTGCGCGTGCAGCACCTCGCGCCCCTCGCCGAAATCCGGCACATCGCAGGCGCTGAGCACGCGACTGATGTCCTGCTCGCTGACGGTGTGGCCCTCAAGCTCGACCTGACCCGCCAAGCCATAGCTGCGCGGCCCTGCGCCCGAAAAACAGGCAATGACGTGATCAACCCGGATATTGGCCATCTTTTGCGCCGCCTGGACGGCGGTGCGAATGGCGCGCTCGGTTTCGGCCATGGCGTCGATCTCGCCAAAGCGCACCCCGCGCGAGCGTGTCGTGGCCGCGCCGATCACCCGGAAGCCGGCCTGCCCGGCCATGCGGCCAATGCCCTCGGCCTCGTGCAGCCGTTCGGTGCCGTCAAAGCGCAGCACCAGACAGGCGATCTTGGACGTGCCGACGTCCAGCACAGCGACAACTCCGCGCTGCATGGCCGCCTTGCGCATGTGGCGCATCGCCCGTTGGGATTCGTAGAGCTCGATCATGGTTCAGTTCGTCCCCAAACTCATCTGCGTTATCGTCCACCAGTCTTCCATGGCGTTCTCATTAAGGCGGATCGTCGGGCGCGCCGCGATGCGCATGTCGACCAAGGCCAGATCGCGGCCCAGCATGTCCTGCGCGCCGTGCAGCACGATCACCCGCTCGAGCGCGCGCACCGCCCCGCTCTCGGGCAAGAGGATGCGCTTGCCATCCGCCAGCACCAGATCCCAGCGTCGCTCGCCCATCCGCACGAGACCGCGCAGGTCCATGCCCAAGGGTGTCGCCGCCCTCAGGATGTCGATTGCCTCGGCCACCTGTTCCGGCGCGCCATCGCCCGCCACCACGGGCAGGTCGGCGCGCTCGGCGCGGGCCTTGACCACACCGATCACCTGCCCCTCGATGTCGATCACATTGAGCGCATCGCGCGTTTTCCAGAGCGCGACCGGCACCCGTTCGGTGATTTCGGCCACCAACACGCCACCTTGCCGAATACGCACCTCGGCGCGGGCCACGGCGGGCAGCTCTTCGATCATCACGCGGATATCGTCGAGCACCAGATCAAACGAACTTGCTGGCAGGTCATAGGGGAATATCTCTCGGATATCCTCTTGCACGCTGGTGCTGGCCCCTTCGACCGACAGAAGGTTGACCATGAATTCGGGGCGCGTTTCGATCTGGTGACGGATTTCGGCAAACTGCTCGACCAAGGCCGTGCGTCGCGCCTCGCTGCTCAGATAACCGCCCACAATCGCCGTCACCACCAGCATCGGCAGACCAAACCGGATCAGCCGCCGATAGAGCGGCGTCAGCATCAGGCGCTGCATGCGGTAGGACATGCGCGAGGGCGCAGGATCAGCGCGTGGGATCACCGGTTGCATGACGCATCCTCCACCATCCAGCGACAGAGATCCGGAAAGGAAATGCCAAGCGCCTGCGCCTGTTCCGGCACCAGCGACGTTGGCGTCATCCCCGGCTGCGTGTTGGTTTCCAGCAGGATCAGCCCGTCAAGACCGCGCGCCTCGTCCCAGCGGAAGTCGGTGCGGCTGACCCCGCGACAGCCCAGAACCACATGCGCGCGCAGCGCATAATCGAGACAGGCGTCAAAAATCTCTTGCGGCACCTCGGCGGGCACCACATGGCGCGAGCCACCGGGCTTGTATTTGGCATCATAGTCATACCAGCCATCGGTCAGAATATCCGTAACCGTAAGCGCCCGGTCGCCGATCACCGTTGTCGTGAGTTCACGCCCCGGCGCATAGGTCTCGACCATCACCACCTCGGGCATGTCATCCGAGAGCGCAGGCGGCCGATTGGCCCCGGCCTCGACCAGATAGACACCCACGGAGGAGCCTTCATTGTAGGGCTTGACCACATAGGGCGGCGGCATCACGTGCCGCATGCGCACCTCGTCACGACGCGCCAGCATGCTTTCGACCACCGGCAGACCAGCCGTGCGATAGGCCGCCTTGGTGCGTTCCTTGTCCATGGCAAGCGCCGAGGACAGCACCCCCGAATGGGTATAGGGAAGGTGCATCCATTCCAGCATCCCCTGCACACACCCATCCTCACCCCAACGCCCATGCAGGGCATTGAATACCACGTCCGGCTTTATCTCTTGTAAACGCGCGCAGAGGTCGGTCGCGGCATCCACCTCGACCACCTCAAACCCTGCTTCCCGCAACGCGACGGCGCACTCACGCCCTGAAGAGAGCGACACGTCCCTCTCCGCCGAGGGGCCGCCCATGATCACCGCCACTGTCGGGGTTGTTCTGCTCGAACCAACCACCATGTGCCTCAATGTCCCGGACCGGTGTTCCGGCCCTGTTGTCGTATTGTTTTTGTTAGTCTGCCTGAGAGCTTGCGCCCGGAGCCGTTTCGCCGACCCTCATGATTTCCCACTCTAACTCTATTCCACGCATTTGAAAAACCTTTTTTCGCACATCGTCGCCCAGACCTTCAAGATCGGCGGCCGTGGCTCCGCCCGTGTTGATCAGGAAATTGGGGTGCATCTCGCTCATTTGTGCGCCGCCACGCCGTGCGCCGCGCAATCCCGCCTCGTCGATCACCTTCCACGCCTTGAGATCATGCACGTCATCCGCCCGCCCGGTCGAGGAAAACCCCGAAGGATTGCGGAATGTGCTGCCCGCGCTGCGCTCTCTGGTGGGCTGTGTGGCATCGCGCTTGGCGATCTGGTCCGCCATCTTGGCGTCGAGTGTTGCCGGATCACCCGGCACCCCTTCAAAGGTCGCCTCAAAGATCACCCAGCCGTCGGGCAAGGCGCTGTGCCGATAGGCGAATTGCAGCGTATCAGGCGAGAGCGTCACGACCTCGCCGCTGCGCGCTACGGCCCGCGCCTCGACCAGATGATCCGCCACATAGGCCCCATAACAGCCCGCGTTCATCCGCACCGCGCCGCCGATGCTGCCCGGAATGGTGCGCAGGAACGTGAGGTCCACCCCCACCTCGGCCGCCCGGCGCGCCACATGCGCATCTAGGGCCGCGGCCCCGGCGATGACGCGGCACCCCTCGACGCGGATGCTGTTGAACCCGCGCCCGAGCCGGATCACCACCGCATGCAGGCCACCATCGCGCACAATCAGATTGCTGCCGACACCCATGGGAAAGACCGGCACAGCAGGATCAAGCCCAGCCAGAAACCCCGTGAGATCCTCCAGATCCGCCGGCTGAAACAACCAGTCCGCCGGTCCGCCCACGCGCAACCAGGTCAGATCGGCCAAGGGCCTGTTCGGGGTCAATGCGCCCCGCGTTTGTGGCATAGTCATCATGATGGCGGTTCTGCCCTCTGCCGTGCCCAAGGTAAAGCCCCGGACGTCTTCCTACCCGAGTTTCCGCCGCATCCAGCGCCCGAAATAGATCACCGGCCACCGCAGCACGCTCATCCCTGCCACCATGACCAAAAGACCGATCCAAGGACCATTCTGCCAGGTGACAAAGCCAAGGATCGGCACGCCAAGCGCCATAAGCCCATAGGCCCGCCGCCAGTAGTTGTTACGGCTTGGCAGCATCGCCAGAACATTTGCTGCGACCGCCCAGAGACAGGCCAGAACCAAAGACAGTGTCATCCCAACCCTCCAAGGCTTGCCACAAGGGCGGCCAAGGCCACCACCAATCCAAAGACAGGCACCGCCATCGGCACCCGAAATGCCGCCTCTGGCGCGCGCCGCTTGATCGCGATGAGCGCGCCATTGACCAACACGAAAACCGCCAGCAGCAAGACCGACGTGAACCCCGCCAGATCCGCTATGGGCAAGGCCAAGGCCCCGACGATGACCACCACCCCAACCAGAAGCGTCGCACGCACCGGCGTGCCAAAACGGGGATGGGCATGGTGAAACCCCGCCAGCCACGGGCTGCGCCGCCCGAGACCGAACAGAACCCGGCTTGCCATCACGATCTGCGCCAACACGCCGTTCAGCGCCGCCACCACCGCAATCAGCGACAGGAACGCGGCGTTACCGCCTTGCGACATCTGCCAGACGAGGGCGAGCGGTTGCTCACTCGCACCCAGCCGATCAATCGGGACCGTGCGCACCGCCGCCCAACTGACCAACGCATAAAGCAGGCTCGCGATCACGAGCGAGAGCAGGATCGCGCGTGGCAGGGTGCGCTCTGGCTCGCGCACCTCTTCTGCCATGTTGACGATATCCTCAAAGCCGATAAAGGCGAAGAAGGCCAGCACCGCCCCGGCGCTGACACCTGACCAGACAATCTCTTGCGGGAACTGGAAATCGACCACGGGAGCGGCGGTGAACCCTGCATAGACTACCAAAAGCAGCCCGATCACCTCGACCACCGTAAAGACCGCGGCCAATGCGAGGCTTTCCAAGACACCAACCACGGCCACCGCCGCCAAGAGAGCACCGATCACGATCACGCTTGGGCCCGCAGGCCATCCTGTCACAGCCCCGAGATAGCCAACCCCGCCGCGCAGCACCGCTGCCGCCGAAACCGCCCCGGCCAGCACGATCACCAGCCCCACCAGCGTGCCCAGCCAAGGTGCCTGCAATCCGTTGGCGACAAAGGCGGCCTCACCCGCCGCTTCGGGCAGGCGGGTGGAAAATTCGGCATAGCTTAGCGCTGTGGGGGCCGCGATGGCACCCGCCAGGACGAATGCCAACGGGGCCCAGACCCCGGCCTCGGCGGCCACAGCGCCCACAAGCACGTAAATCCCGGCCCCGACAATCACCCCCACACCATAAGCGGTCAGCAATCCCAGACCGATCCGGCGTTTGAGGATGTCGGCCATACCTATCCCTTGAGCCGCGCTGGTAGCCCGTTGGCCCAGGCGCTGATCGTGCCTGCCCCGAGGCAGACCACCATATCCCCCGGCCCGGCCTGTTCGCGCACCAACCGTTCCAGATCATCCTCGTCGCGGATGGCGCGGGCGTGCCTGTGGCCGTGGCGGATGAGCCCCGCCACCAGATCATCACGGCTTGCCCCCGGAATGGGGTCTTCGCCCGCTGCGTAGACATCGGCGATAGCCACAACATCGGCCTCGTTGAAACAGCCGCAGAAATCATCAAAGAGATTGGACAGGCGGGTGTAGCGATGCGGCTGATGCACCGCGATCACCCGCCCCGTCGTGGCCTGCCGCGCTGCGCGCAGCACGGCCGCAATCTCGACCGGGTGATGGCCGTAATCGTCGATGATCGTCACGCCGTTCACCTCACCCACACGGGTAAAGCGCCGGTTGACGCCACCGAAACTGGCCAGAGCCGCACGAATTTCATCAGCTTTCATGCCAAGATGGCGTGCCACTGCCACCGCGCTGAGCGCATTGCTGACATTGTGGTCGCCGGGCATCGGCAGAGTGCAGCCTTCGATCACCCGCCCCTCGGCCTGAAGCGCCACATCGAAATGCGCGACACCCTTTTCGTAGTGCAGGTTGACCGCCCGCACATCGGCCTGCGCATTGAAACCGTAGGTCGTGACACGGCGGTCGGTGATGCGGCCCACAAGCGCCTGAACCTCGGGGTGGTCGGTGCAACAGACCGCCAGCCCGTAAAAGGGAATATTGCTGACAAAGTCGTAGAACCCCTGCCGCAGCCGCTCGATATTTCCCCAATGCTCCATATGCTCGGGGTCGATATTGGTCACGATGGCGATGGTCGCGGGCAGACGGTTGAACGTGCCATCGCTCTCGTCGGCCTCGACCACCATCCACTCGCCTTGCCCCATCCGCGCATTGCTGCCATAGGCGTGAATGATGCCGCCGTTGACGACCGTCGGATCAATCCCGCCCTTGACCAAAAGCTCGGCCACAAGCGTCG
>NZ_JAGPVV010000202.1 GCF_018066915.1 Roseovarius sp. | reverse complement strand
GGGTCGGCCTGCGGCAGCGGCTGTGCAAACAGCGTGTCGATGTCGATTGGCAGGCTGGGCATCAGCTCATCGCGCATGGGACACCTGCGCGCAGACTTGTGCCTCTGCCGCCTCTTCTTCTTCGCCGACCTCGCGCAAGGCTTCGTCGGCGATGAGTTCGGCCTCGAGGAGCACTTTCATTTTCTCGGCGCGGCGGGCGGCGTTCCGCGTTTCGTGTCTTTGGGTCGCAACCTCTTCGCGGGTTTTGTCCTGTGCCTCGCGTTCGCGCAGGGTCGCATGGCGCAAGACGGCCATGTCGCCGTGATGCTGGACCTTTTTCGCCGCGAGGGCCGATAGCAAGGTATGATAGTGACGGGCCGTCGTGGCCGAGCGCAGCAATCCTTCGATATCTGTTTCGTGATCTTTCTCAGAGAGGTCCCTGCGCGTTTCCAGTGCGTTGATCTTTTGTTCGCGGTCGCTGAATTGCTTGTCCAGCATCGCTTGGCGGGCCGCTTCGATCTTTCTGCGGCGGGCGTATATCTGTTCCAGCTTGGTGAATGTTCGTTTGGCGTCCATCATGATCCGGTTCCCCGTTCCGCGTCGCCATCTGTCGGGGTGGCCGCACCGAGCGAGGCCTCGATATGCTCGTGCAACGCCGCAAGCTCGGCCTCGATGTTTAGTTCGAAATGATCCTTTTCGCTCTTGAGGTAGAATGTGCCGGGGGCGATGGACGGATCACGCTGAACCTTGGAAATCGCCGCCTCAAACTCGCCCTGTGCGACCGCCGCCAACAGCATGTCGTAGTCTTGAGGGTGGCATGACAGGCTGAGGTCCCACCGCTCTTTGGTCTTGGCCAAGGCAACCCGGATCATCCCGATGCACCGGTCGGGTGGGGCCATATCGGCAATGACATGGCGCAGGGCGGTCATGAGTGTCTCGGTGATCCAGCTTTCGAGGGCGGCATAGTCTGCCGCGATGGCCGCGACCTGAGCCATCGCCGATTGAGCCTCGAGCGCCTTTTGCTTGGCTTCCAGTTTCTGCGTCGCGCGTTCGGCGATTTCGGTGGCCCCGTTCTCGATGCGCTTTTCCAGCGCTTCTTTCCGGGCTTTGGCCGAGGCAATGATGCGGTCGGCCTCGACCGATGCGAAGGCGATGATATCGTCGGCGCGGCGTTCTGCCTTGGCAATGATGTCGTCGGCTTTTGTGTTGCCGAAGGCGGCCGTTGTTCTGTCGTGGATAAACGCCTGTGCGTCCTTTGCGGGAATCAGGCGGAATGTCGGTCTGTCGAGTGTCGCGGTGATCATGTTCATGGCGCGGCTCTCATCCTGTCGAGACAAACGGACGTCACCTGCGCCTGTTCCGGCGACGTGCGGGCATCGCGGAAAACCTCACCCAGACTCCCCTCGGACAACGCCAGCGCCGATTTGATCGAGCCGGGGGCTGTGTTCAGCCAAGCCGACAGACAGGTGCGACCGCTGGAATGGATGGCGTCGACAATGTTCTGCTCTGCGACGGCGGGGGCCTTGCTGTGGGCGCGCAGGCCCAAGGCCGCGCGGACATCGGCAAGCTCCCATCCGGTGTCGTCGATGGCGATTGCACCGCTGCTGATCAGGCTGGCCAACTGGTTGGCGTGCCAGACGAGGCCGGTCATGGTCATGATGCGTTCCGTATCGCCCTGCAGCACGAATGTCAGGGCGTCCAGCATGTCATCCGGCACCTGCGCCTCTGGCTGGGGGCTATCAAAGCGGCTGAAAAGCTCGTCCATGGTGAGCGGGCCAAGGGCAGGGTGCGCGAAAATGTCTTGGCGCAGAGCGGCGTTGCGGATACCTGGGTAACAGGCCTCTTGCGCCTCGGGGGTTGCGGCATTGATGTCCGGCAAGATCCGCGACCGGATTTCGGCCAGCCGTGCGTCACTTTGCATTCGAAAAGCTCCGCGCCAACACGGCCCACATGCCGGTCACGACCCGCATCACGAGGAACATGCCCGTCAGCAAGGCCAATGCCATCAAGAGGAGACTGACGAGACCGTTGTCGAGGTCCACAAAGCCGCTGATGTAGCGGGTGTTGGCCGCGATGGCAGAGCCACCGGGCGCGATTGGCGTCAACGTCGCGTCCGACATGGCGCTGGCCGGGAACAGCGAGAGGGACACGTCATCATAGGCGAGGTTTGGCACCGAGAAGGCCACCAACTTCTTGATCTGCGGCAGGTGCAGCGCCTTGTCGAAATCCTGTTTGTGGTAGATGGCGAGCGCGGCCTTGGACGGGGGTGTCTCGTCGGAAAAGCGTTCCTTTTGCGGGATCACCACATGCACGCGCGCGTATTGCACGCCCTCGATTTCGGTCAGGGTGCGCGCGAGTTCCTGGCTGAGCGCAAAGGAAAACCGCGCGCGTTCCTCGAACGCGGTGCCGACGACGCTGTCATCGGGAAACACGTCACCGATGGTGTTGAAGGTTTCGCGCGGCAGGCCAGCCTTGGTCAGGATCGACAAGGCCAGCCCGAAATCGGATTTGGCGACGGAAACCGCGAAGTTGCCCTTTTTCAAGGGCTCCTTGGCGACGGAAATGCCCTCTGCATAGAGGACAGCGATGATCTCGTTTGCCTCTCGTTCGCTCAGGTCCGAATGCACGATCTCTTTGCAGGCAGTCAGGAACAACACCATGATCAGGGAGGCGGCGATCTTGGTCAGAGAGTTCATCTTGTGGCCCCTTTGAGGATATGTGCGTGGCAAGTGCGACTGACGGGTCGGACGCCATTCTGCGTCGGTCGCATCCAGCGACGGATGGTCATTGGTACTGGAATCGGCTGACATATTGCGTAATCGGAGTGGTGCCGGCACCGAGTTTTCCTACGTATCCCGGTGAAAGCTTGTGGCGTATGCCTCAATCTCGCCCACGGGGGACCCCATGCGGATCACGTCCATCGCGGCATCCTGTCGGGCGTCGGCATCGCTGGTGCCCAACAAGCGAGAGACCGCGACAAATGCCTCGACCGGGTCGGTAAGAATTCCCAGAGGTTCAACCCGCAGGATCAGGGATTTGACGGTTGCCGTCTGTGCCGCCTGAAACAGATCGCGAAAGCCGAGATGGGCCGCGCAATAGACCCTCGTCAGGTCCGTATCTATCGCGCTGGCGCACCCGTGAGGCAAACTGTGAACACCGCCCACCATGTGCGGCGCTGTGGTATTCACAGCCGGAAGGAAGCGCGGCGCGAACCGGGGGGTGACAAAGCCTCGGAGAAGTTCTGTCAGCGCCTCTCTGGTATCGTGCGAGCGTTCAGCGGTGGGGATGCCATCCAGTGCGACCATCAGATTGGCGATGCCCCGGTCCGATTGCACCAGTTCCGAGATTGCCGCCATGACGGACCGCCCGGCCAGATCCAGATCCAGCAGAAAATCCTGCGAGACGCGCGGCGTGTGATGGGTTGGTTTTGGCTTGGCCTTGAGAGTCGTCTTGATCGACAGGTCTGTGTTCAACTCGAACGATCCAAGCCCGGCATTGCTGATCAGTCGATCGAGGCTATCAATGTCAATGGATTGGGTCATGCTTTTCTCGCGACACGCGGGTAAGGGTCAGTGTCTGATCCGGCATCAAAGAAGTTCCAGAAAAGCGGCGCGGCTTTTTCGGATCAAAATTCGCCAAATCAAACGGTTAAAGTGCTTGGGTGCTTTTCGGAAACACCCAAGCGCTTTAGTTGGCTTGAGGCGAGAACATAGCTGTCAGGTCGTCGAGGCTGCGGCACGAGGTTTTGCGATAGATGTTGTTCTTGTGGGTCTCGACCGTGCGCACGCTGATGTTGCAGGCCTCGGCGATGTCCTTGGTGGATTTGCCCTGCATGCAGGAATCCACGATCTCAAGCTCGCGCGGAGACAGACCAAAGATGTTGCCGGACCGCGTGAGGTTTCTGCGAGTCTCGAGGAATTCGGCGACAAAATCATTCGGCATGTAGGAAAAGCCGCGCGATGCTGCGGTGACGGCGTTCACGAAATCCGAGCCGGACGCCTGTTTCGGCATGAAGGCAAAGGCACCCTTGGAAAAGCAGAAGAACGCGTTTGACACTTTCATTTCGGAACACAGCACGATGATCTTGGTGTCAGGGCAGGATTGCCGGACCTTTGCCAACAATTCACGACCCGAGGGGCGCGTGATTGTGAAATCCATCAGAAAGATGTCGGGCGTGAACTCTCGGCATGCTTTCAGCGCCGAATACCCGTCACAGGCTTCGGCAACGACCGATATCTCTGACTGGCTTTCCAATCGGGCTCGAATACCCTCGCGGATGATTGCGTGGCTGTCGGCGATGACAACAGATTGTGCGAATGAATCATGCGACATGACGTCCCCCCTTGGTCCATGGCCCTGTCAGGCCAATAATGCGCCCTCATTGGTTCAGTGGTTGGTGCCCTCTATGGGTGTTCGTTGAGAAGTTGATCACAACCTGCACGGAAAAATTTCGTCTGTATCTACCTAATTTTACCCGTATGGTGGCCTACTCTGGGTTGCGCGACGCGCTGAGAGGGGTTGCGATTAAGGTGCTGTAAAATTTATATAAATATGATTTTTACGGGAATCGCATGAGGTCGCGTAAGCCTGAGATGTGGTGTGTCAATACCTTTTTGCGAGTGTTGGTGGCGCATCGTCGATTCCTGAAGGGATGAACGCAGAATCTCAGGCCGACCCCGGCCAGAGATTTGGCCGTCTGAGCGGCGGAATTGCCAGACGGCAGGCGTCGGATTGGGCCGGGCGCAAGGCGGCCTTTGGCATCCAAGATGGGGCTTGCCGTCAATTTAGTTGGGGTCAAAATGAGGGGTGCGACGATGCCGCATTGATCGCCTCACGGCTCAGTCTGTCAATGAAGTTTGAAACTCTGCATCCCCAAGGCTTTGTTCCCCCAAACCCCAATGGATTGTCGCCATGAGCGCGGGGGGCAGTTTGACACCCGTGGCGTTGCAGACCTGCCTCGCCTCTGCATAGCGGTGCAGCCTCAGCAAGGTGCTGATCCTGAGGAGGGATGACGAGTCGCGACCGGCAACCAGCCAATCGTGCAGATTGAGCAAAGACAAGACGCGCTCGTGCTGACCGTATCCCGAGAGCGATGTCGCAAGCTGCAGGACGGCGTCGGCCTTTTGGATGTCATGCGCGGTGGGCGGCATTGTCATCGTTCCTGCAACAGGCGAAGGTGTTCGGTATGCAGCAGGAACCTGTACACCTCGTTCAGCCCGTCGATCACGCCCGGTTCGCCGGAGGTCAGGATCTTTTCCTCGTTTTGCAGCACGAGTTCGGCAAGGTCGAGGCGCATCTTGATGGACCTATGTCGGCGCGCGTTGCTGTTTGGGTCCGATGTCTGCACGCGCCCTGTTGTGGTGCTGCTATCGCCATAGGACAAGACAGGCGGTGGCAAGCGCTCCAGCTTGAGCATTGTGTCCAAGGGTTCCTGGCGCACAAACCCGAGTTGCGGCACGAGCGGGCCCAGCGGCTCCATCGTGGGCCTGTCGGTCGCCAGATTTGAGCTGAGGTCATTCATTGGAGGGCCGCGCGAACATGAGCTTTTCGACATCGTTGCCGCGCGCGATGACGATATGGTCATTCTCGATTGCCGCAACTTTCCATGCGCCGGAAAAGACATGGTCCACAGCCATGCTTTCCCCGGTTTTGAGAATGATCTCTTTTGGATCGCTCAAACGCACCATCGAGACCGGCGGCATTTTTGGCAATTCCTCAGTGCTTTCCAAATGAACGACCATGGGCTTGGCATAGGATACGGAATCGTACCATTGCGAAAATTCCGCCCATTGTTTTGACTGGTTCGGCGAAAGACGCCCTCTCACGATCAGGGTGCCGTCCTTGGTCTCTTGCACGGTCAAGGCGCTGTCCAATCCCATATCGGTCAGCTTGGCCTTGAACGTGGCCAAATCGACCGAGGATGCGGCGATGTCGTCTGTTGCCTGTTGGGCGCCTTGGTTCAGACCGATGGCGAATTTGGTGGTGTAGAACGTATCCCAGACCAGAACACCGATGGTTGCCACCCCCAACAGCGCCATGGTTCTGGTCAACCGACGCATGAAGAGGGCCATCGGGCCAAGCTGATGGCTTGCGGTTCGGTGTTTTGCCAAAGTCACCGTAATCCCATCGGCAATGGCAAGACTGAGCGGCAATTGCATATGGCGGGAGGTTTGGCCCTTCTCCACATCATGACCGTTGACCGCGATCTGCCCCCCCGTTGCGGTGATCGTCGCAAGTGGTCCGATCATGGAGTGGCACACGGCGATCATCGCGTGCTGACCCGCGATTTCCGGATCGAGCAGGATGAAATCACATTCTGCATCCGATCCGATCCGAATATCATGCAGGCGCACGGTCTTGGTGCACTGATCATGCATGCCGCCGTTGGCGGATAGCAAAAGGCGCGGTGCCTTTTTGTAGGGGCGCACATTCAAGACAAAGGCGCGCATCACATCCGTGAGGGCCTGAACCTGGGATGAAAGCGGAGCAAACATGGCAGCCTACTCTCTGTTTTACTGGGTTTGCAGCATGGCCTTGGTATCCTTGCCCACACCCTCGACAACCTTCCAGGCGATAGCGGTTTTGGCCGTCGCCAGATACAGATCCTGCAACGTGTCCATGAGGCGCTCTGTCTGCGGGTTGGACATGGGCTCGTCTGCTTTGGGGTCCTTGCCCAAAAGCTCTGCCGATGCCGCATCACTTCTTTCGATCGACCCGAACGCGTCGGCTTTGACCTTGTCGTGGTCCTGGAACTGGATTTCAGTGATGAAGTCCAGCGCGACGGCGCGCCCGTCCTCGATGTCCTGACGATAGGCTTCCAGACGGTTTGCGCTAGAACTCGCGGTATCCAGAACCAAGCCTTCTGCAGCGGACGATGTTGGGGCAAGGGCGAAATCTGACATGGCGCGCTCAGTACCGAATGATCGCTCTGGCGTCGGGGATATATTCCTCGCCTTTGCTCTCGGCCTCGGTCTTCATTCTGATGTCGGTCATGATCTGATTTTTCAGATACATTTCCATCGCAGTATCCGGGTTGAGCAGGCTAAAGCCGTTGTCGGGCCCGTTCGCTGCCGTCGGTGTGCCGGTGGTGGTGTCCACTTCGTCCATCTCAGAACCTCCTGTTTTCTATCTTAATGGCTAAACGAAGAGCGGGCAGGGTGATGTAGTCGGCGTTGCGTAGTGTGCATTGGGGTGCGTAAGGAACTAGGTATGACATACGGACTGCTGTGGCGCGGCAGCGTTGGCAATCAGGGGGAGCGATTGCGAACGGAGACTGATTATGACCCACGTCAAACGACTTGCAGTATGCAGTTTTGCCTTGGCGGCCGCATTGCTTGGTGCCGCACCCGGTGTCGCAGACACAGATAGGAAGGCCCATAGCTATTACATCGTCAGCGCGCCGCTCACGGATGTGCTGTCGGTGATCACCCGCGATACGGGCGTTGATGTGGATTTTGACGCCGACACCGTTCCCTATGTCACATCATCCTCGATCAACGGGACGGGGCATGAGCTGATTGATGCGCTGACGCGGCAATTCAATCTCTCACAGTTCGAATTCAATGGGCGGGTCTATCTTAGTGCCGCAGACGACCAACAAACCCGCATCATCGCCAATGAGGCCCGGACATCCGCCGAAATCAGAGAAGCAGTGGAGCAAAGCGGCATTGATCTGACACGCTTCAAGGTTTCTGAGACGGCCAATCCCAATGCGATTGTCCTGACCGCCCCGGCCAAGCTGGTGGGTATTGTCGAAGCATTGGTTGCATCGCTTCCGGCAGACCCCACGGCGCGGCGGGGCAAGGAAATCGTTGTCATGCGCGGTATTTAGGCGCGCGACCAGTCCGGACAGTGGTGGTGAGGCTGGGGGGCAGCGAGGCTGTAAACCCCCGGTCGGAACCGCTCTGTCTGGTGCCTGCCCTCTTAGGGTTTTGCGTAAACCTACTTGGAAACTTGGCTAACGGCATCTGGCCATTCAGGCAATTTGATTGCCCGATTACGTCCCTCGTCTGCTAACGGCCACGACTTGAGCTTTGCTAGCTTGGTGACATCGCGCGCTGACGGGTCGCGCAGGGTATTCTAGGGAGCAAAGTCTCATGGACGAGAAAGTCACCATCGGGTCAACCACAAACCAATTCTTGAGCGACTTGGACCAAGGGGAGCTGGAGCGGCTGTTGCGCTTGAATCCCGCGCGATTTGGTCACAATCTGCGCGATCTGATGATCTGGTCCTTTGATCTGAGACAGGGGCAGGTGCCGCCCTCCATCGCGAGCATTCTGGGTCAGAAAGGCCTGACATTGAGCGGGGCCACCGGGCCGGATGCGGTTGTCGCGCGCGCGACGGATGTGCGGACCGTGAACTTTGTGTCTGCGGGAAATATCTCGACCGGCGGCGGCTCGGACTTCGGGTTGGATGATCCGCTCCTGTTTGAAACACCCGCAATGCTTTATCCCGAATTTCCGGGGCCCCACAGCTTTACCGTCCTCAATGGGCAATCTGGAGCGCTGTTGGTCAGCGATGATGACGCGAACTTTGATCTCGAATTGCCCTTTGCCACGCAAATCCCCCAGGACACCGGCGCACCGCAGGTTCTGGCGGCTGATGTCACGATTGACGGCACCACCTATACAGCCGGGGAAGCGGTCTATTCGACCGGCCCCATCACCCTCGTGGACGAGGCGACGGGGCGCGAGTATGTCGCGGTGGGCATCGGCATCGGCGAGCAGGAGATGTCCTTTGATTTGCGCGGCGACAGCAACATCGTCGGCTATGCCTTTGTCGGTGATCTGCCGCCGCCGGGTGTCGCGCTGAGCTTTCCCGAGAGGTTTGTCGAGCTGGACACGAATCCGATTGCGTATGACAGCTTGGCGGGGGCCTATCCGACGCCTCTCTCGTTCCAGTTCGATGGCACGAGTTACACTGCCAGCGGCGGTGATTTCACCGACGCCGAATTGGCAAAACTGGCTGGCGTCGACTGGTCCGAGGCCTTTACGACGAATATCTTCTTTGATCCAAACGGCACCAATGGGATTCTGGACAATCTTGGTCTGTTCCATTGGCTCGGGGGGGATGCGGCGCTTACCAACAAGGTGCTGGATCTCACCTTCAGCGACGGATCGAGCAGCTTCACTTTGCGCGATTTTGTCGAAGGCACAGCGCCCACACCGTTCCCTGATGCGGCGGGCGCGGGCCAGTTTGCCCAAAGCCTTTTGGCGACCATCGACCCCGGTCGGTTCACGGCCCCGTCCGAGCCGTCCACCCCTGTGACACCTGATCCCGAAACGTCCGGTCCCTCGAGCTATACAGCGACCGCGACGATTGACGGGGTCGAAGTGACCCTGTCCGGCACCGCAGGCTCTGACGAAGAGATGCTGCAACAGATCGCCCCCGACATCGCGCAGGCCCTCTGGGACGAAAAATTCGGGGATACGCCGCGCGTCCACAACCGCTACCAGACTCCGCGCTTTGGTAGCGAGCTTGAGGGGCATAATGATTTTGTCGTGAATGCGACCCAGAACGACGACGGCACGTATACGTTCACCCTGTCCTATCGCGTGAGCTACGGACCAAATGGCACCGTGGAAGGCGAGACATCGGCCGTGGTCGAGATCGAAACCGAGGCGCTCGACGATTCAGGGCGGAGATTGCAGGTCATCAACGGCGAGGTTGATGGCGACACAGCCGAGGCACGCGCCGAAGATGCCAGTTTCGAGAGGGCGGGCGAGGTCTGGGCGCAGGTGGTGAACCAGCTTGGCGAGGTGCCAGATTGGACCGAGGCGCAATGGCTCACCGTGCTGCTGGGCTTCTACTCCGGTGAAAGCGGTTCTGATCTGACCCGCCGCGACTGGCAGGAATTCTTTGAGTTGAACGTGACCGATACCGGCACCTTGGCGACAGGGCCACTGAGCGGCAAGGTCGTCGAGACCTTTGGCTCGGATGTGGTGCGCACCGCGTGGCGCGACGCGCCCTTGCTGGCCTACTCGGCAGAGGCCCACAGCCTTCCCGAAGTTGCGAATGCCGCGACTCCGGTGCTCGCCACCTCAATCCTCGTTCCGCCCAATGCCGAAGCGACCAGCACCCTGCGCACGGAGTTCGCAACCTCTGTCCGCGAGGAACTGCTGCGCACCGGCAAGACCCAATTCTCGGAGAATGACGACAATCGCGAATTCTATCTGACTGGTCTCTCCGGCGAGGACATCACCAACGGTTTCCTGTCTGAGGAAGGGCTGGCCAATCACGCGCTGATAGGCGCGACCATGTGGGTTGGCCGGGACGCCATCGAGACAGGGATGCGCCCCGATCAGGGCTGGTGGGAAGGCCCAAGTGTCGCGCAACTGGACGATGCGTCCATCGCGGCCGAAGACACCGCCGCCAACCCGAACGAATTTGCCGTCTACGAGGTGACAATCACCGAGAACGGTCAGGAGCGGACTGTTCTTGCAGACAAATCCGATGTCGCGCGGCTCGAGGCTGACCCCGCGATCACCGTCACCGGCAAGACCCAGGTGACGAGTGTTGGCACGGTCCGGCTCTACTGGGCGCAAGAGGCGCTGCGTGCGTATCAGGTCAATGGGGTTCAGCCGCCGGTCGATGTGCTGCTGGCGCAGGCGTTCTACACGCTGCACACGCATTATTCGCCCGCCGCCGAGGTTCAGACCTACGTCAACAACGACTATTCCGATCCTGACTTTGTGACCCGCAACTCTACCCGCGGCACCAGCAAGGACATGCTGTTTGACACGGGTCCCATTGACACAACACCGCAGCGGTCAGACGGGTTTGTCCTGGATTTCATGTCCAAAACCTTGGGCATTGCGGGTGATCCTACCCTCGATTCCATCACGTCCCAGATCACCGGCGCGACCTCGATCGTGGATGTTGCATCGGGTTGGGCCACGGGGAATGTCTATCACGATGAATTCTCGCAACATCTGAGCCGTGGTCCGGAACTGCACCGTGAAGCGGACAGTTTCGCAGCGGCCTTGTCCGATCGCGGTCGCAGCGGTGCATTTGTCGAAGGGGAACTGGACGCACGTGGCGATGCGGTGCAACGGCAAGAGAACTGGACCTTGGCGACCATTACTTTGGGCTCGGTCTTTGAGTTGGTGGGCGGCGTTGGCGGTCTTGGGGGCATCCTGACCCAGGCTGGCCGGGTCGAGAAAATCTCTGTCGCCGGGCGCACGTTCTATGTCACAGAGCGCGTTGCAGGCGAGGCGTTGCGCGTCGCCCAGGAGGCTGACAGCACGATCACCACGCTGAGCAGGGCGACTTTCCAGACGCTCAACGCGGCGGATCGCGCCAAGGTCATCGGCATCCTCAGCCGCGGGTCCGAGGCGTCGCCCTTTGTCGGGGCGTTGCTGAGCGAAAATGCTGCGCTGACGGGGGCCAAAGCCGCCACAGGCTTTGCGATCTACCAGATTTCGGAGGACGGCTCGGACCCTGTGAGGATTCGAGGTGGTGAATCCGCCTCTGAAACCGAGCAGGAAGACACGACCCTGACCGCCGGTGGGCGGATCGAGGCGATTAACACGGCTTTGCTGGTGGTCGATGCGTATCGCGCCGCGCAAGCCGACGGGAGCGATCCGGTGGTGGCTGCATTGGTCCTGCTGCAGGACTTGCCGGCCAGCCAATATCACGCGGTTCTGGAGTATCTGCCGGATGACGTTTCTGGCGCCCTGTCCACCTGGCATGCCAACGAGGTTGCCATCGCCTTGGACGAAGCGCCGTTCGATCTGAGCGATCCCACGACATTCGATGCGGCATCCGCTGCTACATTTCTCGAAGGATTGTTTGGCACGGGTGGGCCTAGTGCGGCTGAGGCGGGGCTGATCCATTCGCTGCTGCAACAGATCGAGACCGCCTTTGGGACCGATGCCGCGCGCGATGTGCTGATGGCGATGGAGCCGGGGGATGCGGCCCTTGTGGTGTCCTACTCGCAGGCGCAAAACAGCGAAGCGGCCGCCAATTCTGGTGACGAGAGCGGGCAAGTCGCCTTTGGTGTGCGCTTGCTCGTGGAAATTGCCAATACCGATGCCGAGGCGTCGGCGGCCATCATGACGGCGCTGGCCGAGTCCGACATGATCGTGGCGGGACAAGCGGTCTATGATGCTGGCCGCCTCTACGGTGTGGGCGATGCCGCCAAGATGCTGATCGGCGTCGATCCCAATCTTGCCGGTCAGGTTCTGGCGATTACCGAGGACCTGAACGCGCGCGCGACTGCCGCAGGACATGGCAATGGACCGGGGCTGGTCAATGTGATCATGAAGCAGATACTCGCGCAGACCGATCCCACCAAGATCGACACGGCCCGTCTGACCGCCGCCTCCTATCTTGCACGTGATGCCGACCTGACACCGGCAGACCGCGATGCGCTTTTGGCGTCGCTCGACCCAGAGGACGAGACGGCCATTCGGGGCTTTCTTGGCGATCCGGGCCTGACATTTGCAACCGCGTCCACACCCGGCGGCGACAATACCAACGCGGCGGAACTGGCCGCAGCGGTGGTGCTCTCGACCGCAGACAGTGATCTTCAGGCGGCGATCTCTTCGATCACGGACCCGACCATTCTGGCTGACATGTTGTCGGTGATGTCCGATCAGGATGCCGCGCTGATCTTTGGGGCGATTGCGCAAGAGCGGCCGGACATCGCCCGACAGGCGCTCGATTTCGCGCTTTACAACTTTGACGACGGATTTGAAAAGGTCGCCGGGTGGTTCCAACTGATTGATCCCGCAGCCGGTGGCGCGGTCTTGCAGCAGTTGTTGGGGGCGGACCGGCATCAGGATATCGCCACGTTGTTTGACGCCATCGACGACGGCGATCAGGTTGCACGCTTGCTGAACACGCTGCCTGTCGATGCGGCCGAAGGCATCATGGCGCTCATGCTCGATGATGGCCTTGTCACGGAAATCCTGTTTGGCGGCATCTTCCAGCCGCGGACTCCGAGCGAGGAGAACGTCGACGCGCTCACGCCCGAGGTGCAGGCCAAGATGGACGACCTCGCCGCGCGCGTCGCCTCTGGAGAGTTGACGGATGCGCAAGCAAGGTCAGAGCTGCTTGACTTTATGCTTCAGGTCGAAGGCTTTGATCCCGAAGATGGTGATCTGAAAGTGCGCTCGAAAGACGGCACGACAACCTGGACGCTGGATGAGCTTCACCAGATCTACACGGACACCAAGGCGGAATTCATCTCGATCATGAACGATCCGACGCAACTGCTTGACGGTTTTGTCGAGCAACTGGATGCGTTCGTGCAGGAGAATTTCCCGGCCCTTGTCGAAATGCGTGACGAGCTGCTGACCTTGGCGAATGTGCTGTTCAACGGAGCGGATGACATGAGCCCGGATGATGCGCGGCGCAGGCTGTCAGAGATTTTCGAGATCGAAGAAGGCGACGTGGACACGTTCATCGGCGACGTGCGTGAATTGATCAATGCGACCAATACCACGGATGTGCCGAGCGATCAGCCGAGTGGCCAGCCCAGCGGTCAACCCAGCGGGTCTCCGAGTGATGTGCCCAGCGGGTCGCCCACCGATTCGAACCCGCCCAGCAGCTCGCCGACAGTAGAGCCGTTCGAGCAACAGCAGCGCGTCTTCGAGGCCTTCGCATCCATTGGCTTGAACTATCAATTCCGGCTCAAGTTCTCAGGCCAGACGACCTTTGCAGGCTACGAGAAATTCTCGATCCAGCCGACCTTCTTGCTTGGCCTTGCGTCAGCCGCGACAACTGGCAATTCGACTGTCGGGCATGATATTGCCGACAATGAGCTGAATTATCAGGTGCGCCTGCGGTTCACGCTGAACGGCAAGACCAACGAAGCACTTGAAACCTATTTGCTTGGCAATAATCAGGGGGCAAACTTTACGCCGTCGATCGACTCGGAGTTCGCGTTCGATCTGCGCCTCAAGGTGAAGTCCGTGTTTGGCGAAGGCACGCGGATCGACGCGGTGCAATTGGCCGCCTACAACGAGCCCAGCGTATCGTCGTTCATATTCCCGCAACCGGTGGACCCGACAGCGACACCTCCGGCGGACAAACCAAGTCTTCTGAATATCCTGCTTGCGCAAATTCGGTTCTCGACCGAACGGGTTGTCCGCGGCGCAGCCGAAGCGGCGTCACACCCGCGTCAGTCGTTCACAGATTTCAACGCCTGGGCCGCCTCGTTGCAACCCGCACTCGCGACGGCATGGGACGGCTTCAAGACGAGCGTCGGGGCGACCGGCACAGCCGGGCTCGAGGCATTGACCGCACTCTGGGACGGTCTGGGGCATGGTGTGCAGGGGCTTTTGACATATCTGACGGACCCCAACAGCACCATGGGTCAGGATTTCAAGGATCTGCTGGAATCCTTGATCGCGTACAGTGACGACGCGATTGTCGCGCTGCGTGAAGCCGGGGCCAATTTCAATGATCCGGCGGTTCAGACCATGGACCGCTTGAGACAGACCCTGGTTGATGTGCTGAATACGCCGGTTACCGGAGCGAATTGGCGGGAACAGGCCTTGAGTGGTTTGCGCAAGGCCGGTGAGGTCGCCCTCTATGGCGCGCTGACGGTCGGGGTGGAACTGCCTGCGTTCGTGGCCTACAACGCCATCAAGTATGTCGGGATCGGCACACTCTGGACAGGATATTCATTGGGCAAGCTTGGCGCCAACGCGGGTCTTATGGCCATGAAATCCCTCGGCACGGCCTTTCACGAACTCTACAAGGCGACGCAAGGCAAATGGACCTTTGGGGTGGACTGGACCACCAAGCTGACGTGGGTCAACGATCAGGTCGTCGAGAAAGACGACAAAGGCAATCTATTTCCCTTCGAGGGAAATGGCTTTGAAGATGTCGACGCCACGCCTGATATCATCACCTTCTCTGCCTTTGGCTTTGGTCAGGCGGCGGCCAATACGGCGGTGCCCATTCCCGGCTTTGAATCGGTCAGGAACATCCTCAACGGCGGCTTTGAAATCGGTGTTGATTTTGGCTTCACCGAAGATGGTCGCATCAAGAACGCGGATGATGATGGGATCACAAACGAGATCTGACGCAGCGTAGGGCGGGGCGCCGTTCGGTGCCCTGCCTTTTGGTTCGGATCATTTAACCTAAGATATCATCGTTGCGAGAGCGCAGCCCCTTTGCAAAGAGGGGCTGCGCCTTTGCATGCAGGGACCTTGCGGGACTGATGAAAGGCGCGAGGGTGCGGCATGGTCGGGAATTACGTGGCGCTGAGGGGCATCATGTCAGCGCGCAGTCTGAGCGCTGACAGAGCGGCGACATCGAGGCGCATGGGTTTGGGGCATCCGGAAATAGGAAACGGACCCGGGCGTGTCCAACGACGGGTGCCACGCCGAGGCATGTGCTAGGGTGGATGAATCTAGCCGATCAAGCGGCGCCAGCGCCCTTGGTGAGGGATTTTGGAAAGAGCGCTCCGATGCGGGCCTCTTTACTGACGTCCGACATTCGTGGTCCTTTGAAGGTCTCGCCCAGGACACCGATTGGCATCGTGGTGATATCCGAGCTGATTTCGTGGGGTGAAATGATCGGGATATTGATCCCGCAATGGGCCAGAAAGTTGCGCAGCCGACGTCGAATGTTGGGAGAGGCCACAATGGCGATACGCCGATCTTCGGCGGTGTCGAGGTCTCTGATCTTGCAGGCTTCGCGTGTGATCAGATCCGACAATTCGGCATCCAGAGGCAGATTATCAATCTCTGCCCCTTCTGCCAGTGTCTTGATGTGTTTGAGATCGTTCAGAATCCGCTCTTCCAAGGCCGGGGAGAGCATGGAAACGGCAAGCTCACCCTTGCTGTTCGCGAGGTTCTGGCAGAGCTGACGCTTGAGCGAATTGCGCAAACATTCCGCGATGAACACTGCGTCTGCATCCGGGTGCAGGTGAACCCAATGCGCGAGGCTCTCGAACAATAGCCGCTGAGGGCGCAAGGGCACACCGTCCTCGAGCAGATACCGGAAGATGCGGATCAAATTCTGCGGCGTCTGATGTTCCAACACAAAGGTGATCGTGGGCGCGTCTGTCTGCTTTGCGGCGGCGATCAACTCTTCATATTCGTGGTTTCCAAAGAGAATACGCACCGAATTCTCCAAGCGGCGGAAAAGACATTCCGCAAGTGCGACCTCGAGGGAGATCACGTTGAGGTCGGCCTTGATGAGGGATTGCCGAAACGTGTCTGGCACAAAGCGCTTGGGTTTTGAGGACACGATCCAGTCGATGACCGACTTTGGGGCCGCGATGCCGATGGCGCGGAGTTGATCCGTGGTTGCATCCGTGATCACGTGACCGACCTCCAAAGTGCCGGCATCTACCGCGACCTCGTCCAGTTCGATCTGAAAAACGGGCGTGTCGAATCCGAGATCTCTGACCTCGATAAAAGGCCGCGCAAAGGATATGCCGCACCGGGCCGAGTAGAAGGCCACACGCTCCACGACTTCTTGGACGAGCAGGGGCATGTCGAGATGCTCGGCCGCCGCCGGAGAGAGGGCGATACCGATCCTGTCACTCCTGCGGATACCGTCGCCTGCGCTCGCGTCAGCCGAGGCTTGTGCCTCTTCCGCCTCGTCTTCCGACTTGCGGACCGTGGCCTTGATGAGGGTCGAGGCAACGAAAAGGATCACCGCAGCGGCCGCAAATACCATAAACGGAAAGCCGGGGACAAACCCAAAGAGCAAGAGCACGATGGCCGCCGCTGCGGGCACACGCGCGTCAGACATGAGTTCCTTGGCGATGTCGGTCCCAAGGTCCTGTGGCTTTTCATTGGCGACACGTGTGACGATGACACCCGCACAGATCGACATGAGAAGCGCCGGGATCTGCGCGACCAGCCCATCGCCGATCGTCAGCAGCGAATAGACCGACGCGGCCTCGCCAAGGCTGAGGCCGTGGACGCCGGTGCCCACCGCAATTCCGCCCACGAGGTTGATGAAGATGATGATCAATCCCGCCGTCGCGTCGCCCTTGACGAACTTCATGGCCCCGTCCATCGCGCCAAAGAACTGGCTGTCCTTGTCCAGAGCCTTGCGTTGGAGGGCACCTTCCTCTTGTGGCAGCGTACCGGCGCGAATATCGGCCTCGATGCTCATCTGTTTGCCGGGCATCGCGTCCAGCGTGAAGCGCGCCGCGACCTCTGCGACACGTTCCGCACCCTTGGTGACGACGACGAACTGCACGACCGTGATGATCAGAAACATCACAAGGCCAATGACCACGCTGCCACGCACGACAAACTCGCCAAAGGTCGCGATGATTTGGCCGGCATCGGCCTCTGACAGGATCAAGCGGGTGGTTGCGATCGACAAGGCCAGACGAAAGGCCGTGGCGATCAGAATGACGGATGGGAAGGTCGAGAAATCAGAAGGCCGTTTCAAATAGACGGCCACCATCAAGAGAACCACCGACAGGCTGATGCTGATCACCAGCAGAGTGTCGATCAGCCCGGTCGGCAACGGGATGACCATAAGGGCAAGAATGGAAATCAGGAGCGCGACAAGGGCAAGATCTTTTCTCATTGGACACGCTTCTTGAAAAGAAAAACCTCCAGCCAGATTTGGCTGGAGGTGCTGTCAGAGCGACGATTACGCCGAGTTCGCCTTACGGCCCAGGGCTTCGGACGTGCCGACGGCCTCTTTCATCTTGCGGGCAGACTGGAGGCTGATCAGCTGGATCTTCTCGAATTCGCTCACGAGATCAGCGTTGGGGGCCTGAGGTCCGGAAGTTTCCATTTTCTTCTCCATATGTTGGTCCGTATTACACGGAAGGTTTGCCCAAAAGGGCGTTTGATTGAGCAGCCTAACGCACCAAACCCTGTTTCGGCTGCAACCTGCTATCGAAACCGCACTGGATCGAGATCCGCGTCACCGTTACCGACACCCCCAGTTTTTGCCATCCGGGCCAAAATGAACACTCAGCGGGACTACGTTAAAGCCTACGTAGCGGCACGTGTCTGGGCAGAATTGGCTGCAATGGGTCATTACGGGGCGCTACGCAGCCAAGGCGAACAGGCAACGCTGACAGGGGTTTGCAAAGCGGTGGCACCACCCTGCGGAGACTAGGATTGCGACCCGCGATACTGGCGCATCGCATGAAAGATCTGCTGCGCCCGATCCCTGGACATCTCGGCGGTGGCCAGGTCATAGGCCTCGGATTCGCGTCCGACGAGATAGTAGGCGATGGCAAGGTTGTGCCGCAGGTTCAGATCCGTAAGCTGGGATCGCGTGAGGTCCTGCAGGATAGCAACGGCCTCATGGCCGGAGCCCCCGAGCACGTGGCTCAGGGCGAGATTGTTCAACGCATCGAGATTTGTCGGGTTGATCGCCAGAAGCGTCTGGTAGGCGCTGATCGCGCGCAGATGATCGCCGCTCAGGTCAAAGGCCACGGCGCGGCCGTTCAAAGCCGTTTCGTTTTTCGGATCATCCGCCAGAACAAGATCAAAGTTGCGAAAGGCTTCGGACGTGTTGTTTTGCGCCAATGCGACGCGCCCAAGGCCAAGATGCCCACGCTTGTCCGCGCCCATCTTGATGGCCGTCCTGTAGGCATTTCTGGCCTTGAAGAGCGCGCCACCCTGGAGATAGGCATTGCCAACCGACAAAAGCGCTTCGGCCTGCGAGCCGTGATCGCGGGATACTTCGTCCAACAGACGATAGGCGCTGTCATATTGCCCGCCCACCAACATCCGTTGTGCCACGTCAACACGCGCCTGATATCCCACGGGCTGGGAACCGGACAGCTCACAACCGCTGAGAAAGAGCGCCGCGGCAACAAACAGCACCGACTTGCGTGATGCAAGAGCGGTTCTGGGCGGGAAATCTTCCGTTTGGAACATCGACAGGGTATCCTCGGCTGATGGCGGAGTTCTAGGAAAGTATCCGATCCGATACCCTGCACCTGCGCCGGATTGTATGCGTAGCGACGGCGAGAGCACTACGTATACGTAGGTTTCGGCCCGCACGGACGTGCTTGATTGCGTGACAGCGGCTCTCTACCCCGGTCGGGACTGAAAGCTGCGAAAAGGACGACGAGATGAAGCCGTTTGATGCGTCGAAATGGCGTCACGCCTTGGCAATGGTATCTGTCATTCTGATGTTGCCATCTGTGCTGAGCAGCCCGGCTTTGGCACAGGAACGCCTGACCGTAGAGCAAGGCAAAAGCATCCTTCTGCCCGTCGGGGACAATGTTGACACTGTCTTTGTGAGTGACACGACGGTTGCGGATGCGAGCATCTCTTCGAACAACCGCGTTTTTGTGTTCGGTAAGGAAGTCGGGGAAACATCGCTCATTGCAACGTCCAATGACGCGGCTTCGGATATGACATTCACGGTTGTTGTCACACACAAGCTGTCCGAGATCCGATCTGTCATCCAGAGCCGGTTTCCCGGCGAACAGATCGCGGTCGAATCCTCGCGCGGCAGCCTGATGCTGACGGGCATCGTTTCCAGCGACCGGGTCCGCGAAACTCTGGTCACGACGCTCGAGAGTGCGGCCCCGGAAACGACCATCATCGACCGGCTTCGCGTTGCAAGCTCGAATATCATCCGTCTCGAGGTCAAACTTCTCGAAGTCAGCCGCACTCAGGTTGAAAACTTTGGCATCGACTGGAACGCCACAGTGACCGCCAACGGCTTCTTTCTGGGAACATCGAACCGCGGTGTGCTGAGCGTGGGCAAAAGCGACACGGCAGAATCATCGCTGAATGCAGCACTGGATGTGCTGATCTCGAACGGCATCGCGACAATCGCGCAAGAAACCGTGTTATCGACCGTGAATGGCGAAGAAGCCCTGTTTTCGGTCGGTGGTGAAATCCCGATTCCGACCTTTATCCCTGTCGACAATGGCACGGCGGATGGCAATTTCCAGCTTGATTACAAGTTCATCGGCACGTCGCTGTCCTTTACGCCCAGCATCGCACCGGGAAACAAGCTCCGCCTTCTGATCGACAGCACGATCTCATCGCAGGGTCAAACCTCGTCGACGGTGAACGGAAACGTCTTTCCGAACCTGAACACGCGGTCCTTTCGGACCAATGTCGAACTCAGTGACCGGCAGCCTTTTGTGATTGCGGGGGTCACGCGCAACGACACCTCAAACGACCTGCGTCAGGATCGCGGCACCGGGCTTTCCCGTGTCGTCGATACGTTGCTTGGCCAGGACAGGATCACGGCAAATTCGCAAGAGCTTGTGGTCATTGTGACACCGCTTCTGACTGAACTCGAACCCCAGAGCATTGAGGATCGACTTCCTGCGCCGTTGTCCAATCTGGGATTCATCCTCTCGAAGGGTGGGTCCCGCACGGCGATTGCCCACAAGGCTGGGTCCAATCCATTCGGTGCCGCAGGGTTCCGCTATTGACGCAACGGCGCAGGCCGGTTCCGTGCTGACCTGCGCTCAAGGCATGCTCTCGGGTGCTTGACCCAAAACGTGATACCTCTGGCGGGCGTATCTGAACCAATAAAAACAACAAAATTCCCATCATGCCCTGAAATCGGCATGTTTCAGGGTTATACGGAGGCCAGAGGCAGCAAGAGGAGTGGCGCAATGAACGTCAACCAGATGATCAACATGGTGGTGCGGATGATCCTTAACCGCGTGATGCGCAGCGGTATGGATGCGGTGAGCAAACGCATGAGCGGCGGCGATGACGCGGCGGCGCGCAAGACGACACAGCGTGGGCGGCAGGTGTTGAAGATCGGCCGCAAGATGGGGCGCTTTTAAGCCTTGAAATGCTTGGAAAGTTTCAGGCCCTGACCCTGATAGTTTGAGGCGATGCCCGCACCGTAGAGGTGATCGGGCACTTGGTCCATCTGCTCATAGACCAGCCGTCCGACGATCTGGCCATGTTCCAAGACAAACGGTGCCTCGTGGCAGCGCACTTCGAGCACGCCCCGTGAGCCGGTGCCGCCGGCGGCCGCATGGCCAAAGCCCGGATCGAAAAACCCTGCGTAATGCACCCGGAATTCGCCCACCATGGCCACGTAGGGGGCCATTTCGGCGGCACATTCGGGGGGGATATGCACGGCCTCGCGGCTGACCAGAATATAGAAGGCACCGGGATCGAGGATGATCTGGCCGTTGTCGGAATGCACCTCTTCCCAATAGGCGGCGGGATCGTAATGGCCGATGCGGTCAAGGTCGATCACGCCGGTATGCGGCTTGGCGCGGTAGCCGACGAGCGTGCCGGTGGCAGGACGCAGATCGACGGAAAAGCCAAGCCCCTCGTCGATCATGGCGGTGCCATCCACCAGAGGCGTTTGGGCGTGGAGCGCGCGCAGGGCGTCATCCGACAGCACGGCCTGACCGGCGCGAAAGCGGATCTGGTTGAGACGCATGCCGGGGCGCACCAGCACCGAGAAGGAGCGCGGGCAAATCTCGGCATAGAGCGGCCCGGTATAGCCGGGGCTCACGCGGTCGAATTCTACCCCACCATCGGTGATCAGCCGGGTCAGCAGATCGAGCCGCCCGGTCGAGGATTTGGCATTGGCGACCGCCTGCACGCCCATGGGCAGGGCGAGCGATTCCATCAGCGGCACGACATAGACACAGCCCTTTTCCAGCACCGCCCCGGCGCTGAGGTCGATGCGGTGCATCTCGAATTCCGCAAGGCGGTCTGTGACGGTGTTGCCGGCACCAGTGAGAAAAGAGGCGCGCACCCGGTAGGCGATCTGCCCCAAGCGCAGATCAAGGCTGGCGGGTTGGACCTGTTCCGACAGGATCGCAGGCGTGCCCAATAGGGTGCCTGTGTCGATCATGGCGCGGATTTGCTGGCTGGAAAGAACCCCGGTCATCTCTGCCCCCCTCTCGTTGCGCCCCGCGATCTGGTCAGGGTGCCCGAGGGGCCGAGGCGGGCGGGATCGTCGGTAATTATGGTCGGGCTAGCAGGACTTGAACCTGCGACCTTCCGTCCCCCAGACGGACGCGCTACCAGGCTGCGCTATAGCCCGACGATGGGCTGTTCATAGCGATTTTGGCCGCAGGGGCAAGAGGGAAATCCCGAAATTGCGCAGGGATTTACCGGTCTTTCGCGTGAGAGGCGGCATGGCTGCGCAGGGCCACGACAAGCGGGGCAAGACGGGCGGCCAATTCCGGAGATATGGGCCGGGGCAGGGTGCTGAGCGCGGTGAGCAGGCCCGGTGCGGCGGCAACGTCATCTGCCGGGTCAGCGGGCAAATCGGGCTGCTGGGGCGCATCCACGACCGCCTCTGGTTCTGGGATTGGTGGGGTTTCCGGGGCAGGCGCGGCGGTTACTTCTGGTGCGGGGTCCGGCTCTGCCACAGGCTCTGAAAAGGGCTCGGATTCTGGGTCCGCGTCGCGTGCCTGCTCTGTGGTGGCTGCCTCCACCTCAGGGGCATCAGGCGTTTCGGTGGGCGGCTCTTGGCGGGGCTGATCCTGCGCTGTCTCGGCGGAGGCCGCGTCTTCGGTCTCAAGAGACCAGAATTTGCCCTGCGGTTGCGGCTCTGATATGTCCTCAGACCCGTCGTCAGCATCCTCGGCGTCGTCAGCGTCGGCAAAGCGGGCAAAGTTCACCACCTCGGCGGGACGCGCAGGGCCGGGGGCCACGTCGAGCGCGAGGCCGCTTGCCTCGCCGTGCGCCTCGTCATCGAGGGGGGGCGACATCTCGGACACCTGTTGGATGCCATTCTCGCGCAGGTATTTCTGCGCGCCCTTGATGGTCATGCCCTGATCGTGCAGCAGAACCTTGATACCACCCAGAAGCGTCATATCCGCGGGGCGGTAATAGCGGCGCCCGCCCGCGCGTTTGACCGGCTTGATCTGGGTAAACTTGCTCTCCCAGAAGCGCAGCACATGCGCCGGAACGTCGAGCCAATCCGCGACCTCGCTGATGGTTCGAAAGGCGTCGGCGGCTTTGCCCATGGGCGGCTATATCCTCAGCTCTTGGTGCCGTCTGCGACGCGGTCTTTCATGAGATGGGAGGGCCGAAAGGTCAGAACCCGGCGCGGGTTGATCGGCACTTCTTCGCCAGTCTTGGGGTTGCGGCCCACGCGCGCCGTCTTGTCGCGCACCGAGAAGGTGCCGAAGGACGAAATCTTGACCTGCTCGCCGCGCACCAGAGCGTCGGACATATGGCCCAGAACGCTCTCGACCAGCTGGGCTGCGTCGTTGCGCGATAGCCCCACCTCGCGAAAGATGGCCTCGCTCAAATCCATCCGTGTCAATGTCTTGTCAGTCATCACATCCCCGCGATTTTTTTCATACACTTTGCGGCGAAGAATTTTCCGAGTCAATCTCAACCACTTAGCGGCAGCGGGTCACCCGCGAGATTTCGCGCATTTTGCGGCAGATTTACCAGCGCAGGGCCACGGCCCCCCAGGCCAGACCGCCGCCGATGGCCTCGGCCAACAAAAGATCGCCGCGTTTGATCTTGCCCGTGGCCACGCCCACCGAGAGGGCAAGCGGGATCGAGGCGGCAGAGGTATTGCCGTGATCCTGCACGGTGACGATGACGCGGTCCATCGGCAGGCCGAGTTTCTTGGCGGTGCCTTGGATGATGCGGATATTGGCCTGATGCGGCACGATCCAGTCGACATCGGCGCCGGTGAGACCGATCTTGGCCAGCGCCGCCTCGGCGGTCGAGGCGAGTTTCTCAACCGCTTGTCGGAAGAGGGGATTGCCCTGCATCCGCAGTTTGCCCGCCTCGCCGGTGGTCGAGACACCGCCATCGACATAGAGCATGTCGCGGTAGCGCCCGTCAGAATTGAGGTCGGCAGAAAGGATGCCGCGATCCTGCGCGGTGCCGGTGCCCTCTTCGAGCCCCAGCACAAGCGCACCCGCGCCATCGCCAAAGAGCACGCAGGTCGAGCGGTCTGTCCAGTCCATGATGCGGCTAAAGGTTTCCGCGCCGATCACCAGCACGCGCTGCGCCTGTCCCGAGAGGATCAGCGCATTGGCGGTGGTGAGCGCATAGATGAAGCCTGCGCAGACCGCCTGCACGTCAAAGCCAAAGCCGCGTGTCATGCCCAATTCCCGCTGCACCATGGTGGCCACAGACGGAAAGGTCAGATCGGGGGTCGATGTGGCCACGACAATGCCGTCGATGTCATCAGCCACAAGGCCCGCATTTTCCAAGGCTGCACGGGCGGCACGCACGGCGAGGTCCGACGTGGGCTGATCTTCGGCTGCGAAATGACGGCGCTCGATACCAGAGCGCGTGCGAATCCATTCATCCGACGTGTCGAGGGTCTTTTCGAATTCCGCGTTGGGAACGATGCGGTCAGGCAGATAATGTCCGATGCCTTGGACGACGGCGCGCAGTGTCATTCAGTTTCGGCCTCTGGTTGGGGCTCTGGGGGGGCATCCTGATCCAGCAGGGCGGCGGAGGCAACCCGCGCGGCCAGCCGTTCGGAAAAGCCCGATTGCGCCAGCTCGAACGCCAGCTTGATCGCCGAGGAGACGCCCATGGAATCGGCGGCCCCATGGGATTTGACCACAGTGCCGTTGAGCCCGAGGAACACACCGCCATTGGCGCGGCGCGGGTCAATCCGTTTTTTCAGCCGGGCGAGCGAGGTATAGGCGAGTACCGAGGCCAGCCTTGACAGCGGTGAATAGGCAAAGGCTTCGCGCAGCAGATCGGCGATGAGCTTGGCGATGCCCTCGCCGGTCTTGAGCGCCACATTGCCGGTAAAGCCGTCGGTGACGATGACATCGCATTTCGTGCCGGGAAGGTCGCGGCCTTCGACAAAGCCCACGAATTCGAAATCGGCACCGCGGGCATTGGCGGCGATGAGGTCATACGCCTCTTTGAGTTCGGCGCGGCCCTTGTGCTCTTCAGTGCCGACGTTGAGCAGGCCGATACGCGGACGCGCGAGGCCAAAGCCATTGCGCGCATAGGACGCCCCCATGAGGGCATATTGCATCAAGTCCTTGGCATCGGCACGGATATCGGCCCCGCCGTCGAGCATGATGTTGTGCTTTTGCGGGTTCTGCGAAGGCCACATCACGGCAATGGCGGGGCGGTAGATGCCCGGCAGTTTGCGCAGGCGCAGCACCGACATCAGCATGAGCGCGCCGGTATTGCCGCAGGAGACACAGACAGTCGCCTCGCCCAAGCGGACCGATTCGAGCGCGGACCACATCGACGTGTCGCGCCCGTGGCGCACCACATGCGACGGCTTGTCACTCATGGTCACGACTTCGGGCGCGTGCCGGATTTCACATCGTTCAGAGAGGCCACGGCGCTTGGAGACCAGGCGCTCCAGCTCTTCCTGGGGGCCATGCACGATGAATCCGATGTCGGGATTCTTGGACGCAGAATGGGCAATGCCGGCAACAACCGTTGCCGGCCCCTGATCCCCGCCCATGGCGTCAACCGAGATGATGGTGCGTCCTGCACCCGCCTTGGAATGGTCCCTGCGAGCGGTCATGCAGCAAATCGCCTATTGCGGGTTCAGGCCGCGTCGTCTTCCAGGTCGATTTCTTCCACCAATGCCACGACCTCACGGTCGGCATAGTGTCCGCAAGCCGGGCAGACATGGTGCGGACGCTTGAGTTCGCCACAGTTGGTGCACTCGTTCGGGTTGCCAGCAACCAGCGCGTCATGAGCGCGGCGATTGTTGCGGCGCGATTTCGATACTTTGTTCTGTTGGACGGCCATGTCGCAACCTCAATTCCTGTGGGCCTGTATGGCCCTGTTTCACGGGTGTTCGCGGCTCTTAATATGTTACGAGCCGCCGGTTCAACCCCAAATTCCGGTGAGAGCGGGAAAATACAGAGATTTCATGCCGGGGCAAGCGATTCTTGGCGGCGCGGGCCGGATCAGTCCTCGTCTGGCTTGCCCAGCTTGTCCCGCAGGCGGGCAAGGGCCGCAAAGGGCTTGGTGTCTTCGTCCTGCAAGGGGGCCACCCCCTCTTCGGCCACGGTCAACTGGCCCAGTTCCGCGCCGTCGCGGCGGGGGTAGGGGGGCAAGGCGAGGCTCAGCGCCTCGACCATGACGCGGCCAAAGTCGATTTCAGAGCCCAATGGCTCCAACGTGTCATCCTCGGGGATTTCAATCTCGGCGCCGGGTTCGGGTGTCTCAAGGGCGGCATCGGGCGAAAAGCGGCGCGTTACAGGCTCGTCGATACGGGTCTGAACCGGGTCGAGCGTGACCACACACGGCTGAATCACCGTGGCGCCCAGATCGGCCTGCAACAGCCAATCGACGCGCCCCTCGGCGGTCAGCGTGCCACGAAACCGCAGTTTGCGCAGGCCAAGCAGCCCGAGATCCTCGGAGATGCGCGCCATCTCGGCCGCGTCAGGGGCGAGATCAAAGCTCACGGGCCGCCGCGCCGAGAGGTCGGCCACGCGGATCACTCGGGTGTTTTGCGGGTGTTGTGACATCTTTCCCCTCGCTTCCTTTCTTGAACCATTGCATCACCTTGTTGTAAGCGGGATAAAAGCCGGGACCGGCCGATACAAGAGGGCAGAGATGACAGCGATCCGAAACCGAGTGATCAGCGCCTTGGCGCTCTGCTGTCTGATTGTCGTCACGGGCTGTTCGGCAACCTATCGCAATCACGGCTATGTCCCCCCCGAAGAGGATCTGCAAAACCTTGTGGTGGGCGTCGATACCCGTGCCACGGTGGATGATGTGGTTGGACCGCCATCGCTGTCGGGGGTTCTGGCGGATGGCGATTACTATTACGTGCGCAGCCGGGTGCGGGAATATGGCATGTACCGCCCGCAGGTGGTGGAACGCCGGGTTCTGGCGATTTCCTTCAATGACGATGACACCATCGCCAATATCGAGGAATTCGGGCTGGAGGATGGTCAGGTTGTCCCGCTTGCGCGGCGCGTGACCGATTCCTCGGTGGTCAGCAACGGCTTCTTGCGTCAACTCCTGAGCAATATCGGCAATCTCAATCCCGCCTCCGCGTTTGAGTAAGGCAGGTCATGCCGCTGTCACAGCTTGCGTGGTAGAGCGACCGGGACTAGGGTCGCTCAGCGCAGACGGGGTCGCGGCATGGCAGGGCTTGGCAATCAGCGGTATCAGGCACGGATCGGCACCACACCCGAGGATCGCCACGCCGCACAGCGATTGCGGGCGCGGGCCTTTCTGGGCGAGGACGAGGGGCTGGATTGTGATCCCTTTGACGATATCTGCACCCATGTGCTGATTGAAGAGACAGGCACCGGCACGCTGGTCTGTTGTTTCCGGATGCTGATGTTGAACGACGGTGCCGAAATCGCGCAGAGCTATTCGGCGCAGTTTTATGAGCTCTCGGCGCTTGCGGGCTTCGAAGGCCGGATGGCGGAAATGGGCCGGTTCTGTATCGCGCCGGGGCGGCTTGATCCTGATATATTGCGGGTGGCCTGGGCCGCGATGACACGGTTCGTCGATGACAACGGGATCGAGATGCTGTTCGGCTGTTCGTCCTTTCACGGCACCGAGACCGACACCTATCTTGATGCCTTTGCGATGCTACGCGAGCGGCATCTGGCGCCGCGTCGCTGGTGGCCGCGGGTCAAGGCTCCGAGTGTCTTTCGCTTTGCGCAGCGGCTGCGGCGGCACAAACCCGACCTGAAACTCGCGATGCGGCATATGCCACCACTCTTGCGCACCTATCTGATGATGGGGGGTTGGGTCAGTGATCATGCGGTGATCGACCGGCATCTCAACACGCTGCATGTGTTCACCGGGGTCGAGATTGGCGCTATTCCGGCCACGCGCAAGCGGCTCTTGCGCGCGCTTGCTGGCTGAGGTCCCTTGACGCTGACAGGGCGGCAGGATAGCCCGCGCCCATGGCACGCGCACCTCTTTTACAGCTCACCGATATTTCGCTCACCTTTGGGGGTGAGCCTGTGTTTCAGGATCTCTCGCTTGTGGTGCAACCCGGCGACCGGGTGGCGCTTGTGGGGCGCAACGGCTCGGGCAAATCCACGCTGATGAAGGTGATGGCCGGTCTGGTCGAGCCGGATCGTGGGCTGCGGATCGTCACGCCCGGCGTGAACGTGGGCTATATGGAGCAAGAGCCCGATATGGTCGGGTTCACGACCTTGGGCGACTATGCCGCAAGCCAGTTGGACCCTGCCGAGACCTACCGTGTAGAGATGGCGGGCGAGGGGCTGAAATTCGATCCCGCGCGCCCGGTCAGCACCGCTTCGGGCGGCGAGCGGCGGCGGGCGGCCCTAGCCAAGCTGATGGCCGAAGCGCCAGATCTCATGCTGCTCGACGAGCCGACCAACCATCTGGACATCGAGGCGATCGGCTGGCTGGAAAACGAGCTGCGCGACACGCGCAAGGGCTTTGTCCTGATCAGCCATGATCGCGCATTCTTACGTGAACTGACGCGCGCAACCCTCTGGATTGACAGGGGAATGACGCGGCGGCAGGAAAAGGGATTCGAGCATTTCGAGGCCTGGCGCGACAAGGTCTGGGACGATGAGGACCAGCAGCGCCACAAGCTGGATCGCAAGATCAAGTCCGAGGCGCGGTGGGCGGTCGAAGGCATCAGCGCGCGGCGCAAGCGCAATCAGGGCCGGGTGCGCGCCCTGGCCGAGTTGCGGGCGGAACGCAGCAGTCAAATCCGGCGTCAAGGCACGGCGGCGATGGCGCTAGAGTCTGGGCCGACCTCGGGCCGCAAGGTGATCGAGGCGGTCGATATATCAAAGGCTTACGGCGACAAGCTCATCCTCGAGAAATTCAGTATCAAGATCCTGCGCGGGGATCGCGTGGCCTTTGTCGGCCCCAATGGCGTGGGCAAGACGACGCTGCTCAAGATGCTGCTCAAGGAGATCGCGCCCGACAGCGGCACCGTGACCCAAGGCACCAATCTGGAACCGGCGGTGTTTGATCAGGCGCGCGCGCAGCTCGACCCGGAAATGACCCTGTGGGAGAGCCTCACAGGCGACGCCGAGATGCGCGTATCCGGACAGGCGGATCAGGTGCTGGTGCGCGGGCAGCCCCGGCATGTGGTGGCCTATCTCAAGGATTTCCTCTTTGACGAGCGGCAGGCGCGGGCACCGGTCAAATCGCTCTCGGGCGGCGAGAAGGCGCGGCTCTTGCTGGCCAAGCTGATGGCGCGCGAAAGCAATCTGCTGGTGCTGGACGAGCCGACCAACGATCTCGACATCGAGACGCTGGACCTCTTGCAAGAGTTGCTGGACGATTTCGACGGCACTGTCCTCTTGGTCAGCCATGACCGCGATTTTCTGGATCGCGTGGCGACCACCACCATCGCGATGGAGGGGGATGGGCGCGCCACCACCTATGCCGGAGGCTGGTCGGATTACCGCGCGCAACGGGGCGCGGATGCGATTCTAGAGGCGAGTAAAAAGGAAGACAAATCAGAGGCTAAGGCGCCGGAGTTGAAGCAGTCAAAGCCTGGCGCCCCACGCCTCAGCTTTACCGAGAGGCACCGGCTCGACGCGCTGCCCGCGCTGATGGAGCGGCTGGCGGCCGAGATTGCCAAGCTCGAGGAGCTGCTGTCGGATGCCACGCTTTTTACCCGCGAACCGGTCAAGTTCAAGAAGGCCACCGAGGCGCTGACAACCCGGCAGACCGCCTTGGCCGAGGCCGAAGAGGAATGGTTGGCCCTGGCAGAGCGCTCCGAGGACTGAGGATTACTGCATCCGCAGCGCGCCATCGAGGCGGATCACCTCGCCGTTGAGATAGCCGCACTCGATGATGAAGGCCGCAAGCCGGGCATATTCCGCTGGATCGCCGAGGCGTTTGGGGAATGTCACCTCTGCCGCCAGACTGTCCTGCACCTCTTGCGGCAGGCCGCGCAGCATCGGCGTGGCAAAGGTGCCGGGGGCGATGGCCATGACACGGATGCCCTCGCGCGCCAGATCGCGGGCCATGGGTAGCGAGAGGCCGACGATTCCCCCCTTGGAGGCGGCATAGGCGGCCTGACCTTTTTGTCCGTCAAAGGCGGCGATGGAGGCGGTGTTGATGATCACGCCGCGCGCGCCATCCGCATCGGGGGCGTTCTGCGCCATTTCCGCCGCTGCGAGCCGCGCGACGTTGAAAGAGCCTATGAGGTTGATGTCGAGCGTGCGCCGAAAAAGGTCGAGCGGGTGGGGGCCATCGCGGCCCAGCACCTTGGCCCCGGTGGCGATGCCTGCGCAGTTCACGACGGCTGTGATCCGGCCCATGGCGGACTTCGCGGCTGCAATGGCCGCTGTGACAGAGGCCTCGTCTGTGACATCGGTTGCCACAAACTGCGCGCCGATTTCTGCGGCGATGGTCGCGCCGCGCTCTGCGTCGCGGTCAAGGAGCGTGACAGCGGCACCCATGGTGCGGAAATGGCGGGCGGTCGCCTCACCCAGCCCCGAAGCGCCGCCGGTGATGATCGCGGCTGTCTCGTCAATGCGCATGCTGCCCTCGCTT
>NZ_JAGPVV010000195.1 GCF_018066915.1 Roseovarius sp. | reverse complement strand
CGCCCCTTACGACTTCGCAATCGTGCTCGGCACCCTGCCGCCTTCTCGAGCAGTTGGACAAGAACCGGTGTTTTCATCGGTGACCAAAACCCTTGAGGTCTGGCACAATCGCCATGTTCTACGTGACTCCACGACAACACTTGCGCCCATCGAACCGTGAGCGTGGAAGCGTTTTGTGGGCGAGTGGGCAGTTCCCGAAGTCATGTCAATCGTTTGATGCTCGACAAAGGCGCATGGTCGAGCCAGATGTCCGGCTTCGCGCCCCGCGTGCGTAGCGTCTTGGGGAATGACCCGTCTCGCGTTTGAACGCAGCCGCGAAGGCACTTTCCGAACTGTAGCCAACATCCGATGCAATCCTCACCAAGACGGCGTCTGGTGCCAAGAGCCGGTCCATGGCCAGCAACATGCGCCACTGGGTCACGTATCCGAGCGGCGTCTGCCCAGTGATCTGCCGGAAGCGTTCCGCGAATGTTGTTCGAGACAGTCCGGCCTCGCTGGCCAGACCGGCCACCGTCCAGGATTGCGCAGGCTCGGCATGGATGGCAGCAACCGCACGCGAAATCTTGAGGTCAGAAAGTGCAGCAAGCCAACCGGTGACGCCGCTAGGCTCCTGCGCGAGAAACGCGCGAAGCGCCTGCACAAGAATGAGGTGGGCCAAATGTGCGATGGTCAGTGCGCTGCCCGGTTCCGGCGCGCGCAACTCGCCCGCGATACGGTTGACTGCCCACGCCAGCACCTCTCCCTTTTCGCCCCCCCTGACGACCAAGATAGGAGGCAGGGACGGAAGAAGCATCTCGGCGGCAGGCCCCGAGAGGAGGAAACGGCTTCCGGCCATGAAAAACTCTCCACCGCCGCCATAGCTGGCCGTGCCGCCATGCGCGACGGGCGCATAAATTTCATGGGCATCAGTTCCATGGCTAACGGAACGCGCTGACAAAATGAACGGCAAGCCATGCGGCAGGATCGCGCAATCCCCGGCATCCAGCCACACCGGCTTACCGTCGTCCACGGTGATCCAGCATCCACCCTTGATGACAGAGTTGCACTTCAGCCCGACATGGCGCTCGAACTGGATGGACCAATCGCCCGCCGCATCGAATCCGGCCGCGACGCAGTCGTGAGGCTGAAGCAGAGCGACGATTTCGGACAATGTATCCATGACGATCCGGACGATGGAGACAAAAATGCGGACTTGCAAGCATAGAAAGTCCGCACGGTTTGCTTAGATGGTCGAGTGTCTAATGAAAGAGGAAATACCATGATCCTGATCACTACCCCCACTGGCGATATCGGTGCCCGCGTTCTGTCGAACGTTCTGGAAGCAGGGGAAAAGGTCCGTGTTATCCTGCGCGATGCGTCAAAGCTCGATGCGGACACGCGAGGCCGGGTCGATATCGTCGAAGGTTCGCACGCTGACGGTTGCGCGATTGCGCGGGCGCTCGATGGAGCCTCGGCGGTGTTCTGGCTGCCGCCGGGATCACCGCTCGCGAGAAACCCCGAGGAGGCCTATGTCGACTTCTCCCGTGCGTTCTGCACCGCACTGCCCGGTTCGTCGGTGAGCCATGTCGTTGGCGTCTCGGCCCTCGGGCGAGGATGGCCTAAGCCCGCAGGCCTCGCCGCCGCAAGCGTCGCCATGGACGACATGATCGCGGGAACCGGCGTAGCCTATCGCTCGCTCGCCTGTGCCTCACTCATGGACAATATCGCGCGTCAAATTGGTCTGATCCGCGAGCATGGCGCATTCTATCAGCCAACGCCTGGCAATCTGAAACTTCCGCATGTCGCGAAGGCCGATGTCGCCGCGATCGCCTCTCGGCTGCTGATAGGACAAGACTGGGACAGCGTCGCGGAGCTTGCGCTTTGCGGACCAGAGGACCTGAGCTTTGAAGAGATGGCGACGATCCTTTCCAACGTGCTCGGCCGCGAGATCGCCTTCCACGAGATGTCAGTGAAGGATTTCGGCGGCATGATGCGCGGCATGGGTGCGACGGAAGGCATGGCGCAAGGCTATGTCGAGATGATGACCGCCAAGAATGAGGGGATGGACAACGCGGCGTGCCCCAAGGATCGCTCCGCGACGCCGACGACGTTCCAGACCTGGTGCGAGACCGAGCTTCTGCCTTCCATTCAGGCGCAATGATGCACACGACGGGGCGTTTTCTTGTAGTGCCGCTGTCTGTCAAAAGCGGCCCTTACCGGACATTCGAAAGCGGTCGGTCGTGGCATGGACGGTCGCACCCGTCCATGCCTTAAACGGCACCCAGATCAACGCGAAAGACTGTGCCGCCACTGGGCGCATCGAGGATCTCCACGCGGCCGCCATGTTGATCCATGACCTCCTGTACGAGGTTAAGGCCGAGGCCACTCCCGGTGGCGCGTGGCCGAAGGCGGTGAAAGGGCTCGAACACGCGCTCACGCTCGGTAGGCGGTATTCCCGGGCCGTCATCCTCGACCTCCAAGGCCGCTCCAAGAACGCGGACGACAACATTGGTCCCGCCGTGATCGATCGCGTTCTGAACGAGATTCACGAGCACGCGTTCCAACGCTGCCACGTCGCCGATGCAGGGTTCGTTGTCCACAACCTCAAGCGAGATGGAACCTCCGTTGGCGATGACGAGCGGTGCCAGATCTCCGACAACACGCCTGCCAACCTCCGCAAGGTCAATTGCCACGTCGTGGCGGTTGTTCTCGAGGCGGTGCAGGTCGAGAAGTTGTTCGGTCATGGTCGCGATCCGTTGCACGTCCAGCGCCAAGGCACGGACGGTCTTGCTGTCGGCCGCATCAACCTTGCTCGCCAGAACGGCGATGGGCGTGCGCAACTCGTGCGAGGCCGACGCGATAAACCGCTGCTGGCGTTCGTATCCGTCGTCAAGGCGGCGCAGGGCGTCGTTCACCGCCCGCACAAGCGGCGCGATCTCTTGTGGGACATAGGCTTCGCTCAGACGGCGCCCTCGGCTATTCGCGTCGATCTCCTCCGCCTCCCGCGCAATGCGCGACACGCCTGCGAGCGACCGCCGGACGATCCAGGGCGTGACGACCAGCGAGGTCAGCGTCAGCAAGACGAAGATCGGCAGGATGATGGTGTTGGTCGCAAACACCACCATAAATCCGAGTTCCGACAGCGCGCCATGTCCCAGGATGGTCAGGGCGCCTATGTCCGTATTCTCCCTCCGGATCACCGCTGCCAGATCGTAGGGCGCGACACGGTCGCGTAGTTGTGCATAGGAGAGGTCGCTGAGGCGGCCCAGCAGGGAAGCGTAGTTTTCGGGAACCGTGCCGAAGACCACGCTCGCCCCCCCGTCGTCCTCGGCCACGAACCAGAGGTCGGTCGCCTCCGTGCGCAGGTCGGCCAGTTCCGGCGTCATCACGATGGAGAGACCGCCCGCGGCGTCGCGCGCCACCGCGTCCGCGATGATCGGGATGATCCGTTCATCCGTGTAGGGCCCGCCGCTGTCGATGCGGAGTGCAACCGCGATGAGGATGGAGAAGGAGGCAAGAAGCGTAAGGAAGTGGAAGACCAGCGGATAGACGATCAGTGGTCGTTTGAGCGACGGCGACCGTGTCATGGGACTTCGCGCAACAGGTAGCCGACCCCGCGGATGGCGTGGATTTCGATCCGCGCACCGGCGGCGGTCAATTTTCGACGCAAACGGGAGATGTGAGAGTCGAGCGTGTTGGATTGGATTTCGTCGTCAAATCCGAAAACCGCATTCTCCAGTGCCTCGCGTTGCACGGTCCGCCCGCGACGCTTGATCAGCGCCGCAAGGACCCGCAACTCCCGCCGCGGAAGGTCGATCCGCGCGCCGTCCACCTCCACTCCCTCGTGAGCGAGGTCGAAAACGAGCGATCCGGCACGGATTGTCGCGCCGGCCAAGTCTACGGGGCGGCGACGGACCGCCCGGATGCGCGCCAGCATCTCGTCGATGGAAAAGGGTTTGGTGAGGTAGTCGTCCGCCCCGCCGTCAAGACCCGCGACACGGTCATTTACCCCGTTGCGGGCGCTGAGGACGATGACGTGTATCCCGGGGTTGTCAAATCGCAGGGAAGGAAGCAGTGACAGGCCTTCGCCATCCGGCAAAGACCTGTCGAGCAGGACCAGATCGAACGATCCAAGCATGCTGGCTTCCCGGGCGGCCTCTACCCCCTCCGCGTGATCCACGATGAACCGTTCGCGTTCGAGGACCGAGCGCAGCGATTCCGCAAGCCGAGGTTCGTCTTCGACCAATAGAACCCTCATACTGCCGCCTCAACCTGCTTGGATTTATTCTTGGTAGAGGGATCATTTCCCCTACCTTTCCGGGGGCGACCTAGGCCAGCTTTGGGCGCACCTGCAAGCAAAAACGCGCAAAGATCGAATGCACGCGGATTCTCTCCGATGAGTGGTTCCGGATGGGCCATTTGGACTTCCGGGGTCGGCTGCGCGCAGGGTCTTTGGTCAAATCAGATGCATGGGTCAGTCTCTGTCGGCTCGTGGGGAACGCCTCCGCTCGACCTTGAACAGGAAGATAAGCGAGGCCGTCAGCAGGAGCGCCGCGTTGAAGGGGTGAAGGGCAAGGGTGCCAGGGCCGAACGATGCCAGCGCGAGTTGGAGCGCGTAGAGAAGACCGATCACACCGGCCCACCATCCGAACCCCCTTAAACGCCGCATGATGAGGGAGCAGCCGAGGAGCGTGAAGACCGGGATCGCAATGACGCCGCCAAGCGCGCCGTGCAGGTTCCAGGGTAGCCCGGCAAAGAGCGCCTGACCGGCCAGAAGGAACTGAAGGGCGATAAGCGCGGGCAGGCTGAATGCTGCGGCAATGAACGGGGCAGGCGTGCCGAGACGAAGCTCGGCGAGGGTGTCGTGGGTCGTTTTTGTCATGGGTCAGGCCGCCGTCTGATCGAGGATGGTCGTTGTCGCGATGAAGTCATTCAGGGCGCGGACATAGCTTTCCTGGGCGGCTGCCAGTTCCGCAGGCTTCAACCTGTCGGCCCGGAACACCAGATGCGGAGAATGCCACGGCAGGCCGCAGCGTAGCGCTGTCGCCTTGAGCGGCGCCATGAGTTCATCAATCGTGAAGTGGTTGGCGCCGCCGGGGCCGTAGGCTGAAGGCGTATTGCCAGCCGTCGCGGCGATCATCAGCGGCGTGCCGGCCAGCCTGTCGCCCTCTGCCGCGGCATGGATATAGTACATCCGCGTCAGCACCGCGTCCTGCCACGCCTTCAGCAAGGCGGGCGTCGAATACCACTGGATCGGAAATTGCAGAACGATCCGGTCGGCTTCCAGAAGCGCACGCGCCTCGGCTTCGCCGTCGGTATGCATGTCGATATGGCCACTCGGATAACGGGCCTGCATGTCCACCACCTGGGCACCTGGGATAGTGTGGGCGGCGGCTTGCAAGGCGGCATTTGCCTTCGATTTTGCGATGTTGGGGTGAAAGAGCAGGATTAGAGTCTGGGTCATGGGAGCCTCCTTCGGCTTGGGAATGATCCGAAGATGGTTCTGCGACAAAAATTCTTCCAATGGATATAGAATATACCGTAATATTCGTTTCATGAATTTACGTGGCATCGACCTGAACCTCCTCGTTATCCT
>NZ_JAGPVV010000176.1 GCF_018066915.1 Roseovarius sp. | reverse complement strand
GTGCGGGGGCGGATCGAAACACTGGCGCTCGATGTGATGCGCCCGTCGGTTTGTGCGCGATTGGGCGACCTCTGGGGAGCCACGCCGATTGATGTGCTGATCCACCTGCAACCCCTGCGCATGGCGGGGCGGCTGGGGGCCGTGACCTTGGCGGTGTCGGCGCTGACGCGGGCGTTGAGGCCGGGATTGGCGGCGGCGCGGGGCAGAGTCTTGATCGTCAATGCGGTGCCTTGCGCGGGGGCAGGGGCGGCGGAACGCGCCTGCCGTCTGGGGCTTGATCATCTGGGTGGCTATTTGGCGGAAGAGGCGGGCGGTGCGTTGCCGGTGCATACGCTGCGCCTGATGCGGGCTGCGGGCGCGGGCAAAGCGGCGGCGCTGTCGGTGCTCTTGGAACCTGCGCTGTTTTTGGGCTTTGGCCTGGCCCAAGGGGGCGGGCTGCGGTCGTCGAGCGTCACGGTTTGCGCCGCTTGTGATTGACGCGCCGCGCGCCGTTGGATAACCCGAGCCAAGGCAGCAAGGATAGCTTTTATGAACCTCTTTACCGATATGCGCGACCTCGTGCTGGAAACGCTGGCCGCGATGCAGGCGGCGGGCCAGTTGCCCGAGGGGCTGGAGTTGGCCAGTGTGACGGTCGAGCCGCCGCGCGATGCGGCGCATGGCGATATGGCAACCAATGCGGCGATGGTGCTGGCGAAACCTGCGGGTCTCAAGCCGCGCGAGATTGCGGAAGGATTGGCGGCGCGGTTGATCGAGGATGCCCGCGTGGAGAGCGCCGAGGTGGCGGGGCCGGGATTCCTCAACCTGCGGCTGGCCCCGGCGGTCTGGCAGCGTGTGGCGCGGGCGGCGTTGACCGAAGGCACGGGCTATGGCCGTTCAACCCTTGGGGCGGGCAAGCGCGTGAATGTGGAATATGTCAGCGCCAATCCCACAGGCCCGCTGCATGTGGGCCATACGCGGGGCGCGGTTTTTGGCGATGCTCTTGCGCGGCTTTTGGATTACGTGGGCTATGAGGTCACGCGCGAATATTACATCAACGATGGCGGCGCGCAGGTCGATGTGCTCGCCCGGTCGGTCTATCTGCGGTATCTTGAGGCGCATGGGCAGGCGGTGGCCTTTGCCGATGGCACCTATCCCGGTGATTATCTGATTGAGGTGGGCGAGGCGCTCAAGGCGGAAGTGGGCGATGCCTATGTGGACGAGCCCGAGGCGGTCTGGCTGGAGCCGATCCGCGATTTCGCCACGGACAAGATGATGGCGCTGATCCGCGAGGATCTCAAGGCGCTTGGCGTCGAGATGGACGTGTTCTATTCGGAAAAGTCGCTCTATGGCACGGGGTTGATCGAGGCCGCGATCGAGGATTTGCGCAGCAAGGGCCTGATCTATCGCGGTGTGCTGGAGCCGCCCAAGGGCAAGATGCCCGAGGATTGGGAGCCGCGCGAGCAAACGCTGTTCAAATCCACCGAACATGGCGACGATGTGGATCGCCCGATCATGAAATCGGATGGCGGCTGGACCTATTTCGCGCCCGATATTGCCTATCATTATGACAAGATCAGCCGGGGGTTCGACCTCTTGATCGACGTCTTTGGCGCGGATCATGGCGGCTATGTCAAGCGGATGAAGGCGGCGGTCTCGGCGCTGTCGAATGGCCGGGTGCCGGTCGATATCAAGCTCTGCCAACTGGTCAAGCTCTACAAAAACGGGGAACCGTTCAAGATGTCCAAGCGCGCAGGCACCTTTGTGACGCTGCGCGATGTCGTGGATCAGGTGGGCGCGGATGTGACACGTTTCGTCATGCTCACGCGCAAGAACGATGCGCCCTTGGATTTCGATTTCGACAAGGTGTTGGAGCAGTCCAAGGATAACCCGGTGTTCTACGTGCAATATGCCAATGCACGGGTGAATTCGGTGCTGCGCAAGGCGGCGGAGGCCGGGATTGCGGTGGATGATGCCACGTTGGCGGGTGCGGACCTCAGCGGGTTGACCCATGAGGCGGAGTTGGCGGTGGCGCGCAAGATCGCCGAATGGCCGCGTCTGGTCGAGATCGCCGGTCGCACCAATGAGCCGCACCGCGTGGCGTTTTACCTCTATGATCTGGCGTCCGATCTGCATGCGCTGTGGAACCGGGGCAATGACGATGCGTCGCTGCGGTTCATCCAAGAGGGCGATGTGGCCACATCACAGGCGAAAATCGCCCTTGCGCGTGCTGTAACCGTTGTCATTTCTGCAGGTCTTGGTATTCTTGGCGTCACTCCGGCGGAAGAGATGCGTTAACGCACCAAGCCGGGGGTGAGGCAGAAGAAACCATCCCCGGCGACCATGTATCGCCGGAGAGCAAGAGGCGGACATGGCAGATATGCACTATGCGCGGCCCGAACCGGGGCCTGAGCGGGCGAAGTTCATTGTCAGGCTGACCAATCTGACCGGCGCGGCGCTCTCGCTTGCGCTGCTGGCGGGGGTTGGGGTTTGGGGCACCAAGATGGTGATGCGCGATGTTTCGGGCGTGCCGGTGGTGCGCGCAACGGAAGGGCCGATGCGCGAAGCCCCGGCCGATCCTGGCGGTGATGCGGCGGCCAATCAGGGCCTAGCGGTCAATGCGGTGGCGGCAGAAGGCACGGCGGCGGCCCCGGCGGATCGGCTGGTTCTGGCCCCGCCGCCCCTGGAATTGTCGCTCGAGGATGTGGCCCCGTTGACGCAGGCGGAAGAGGCGGCACCGCGCGCGGAGATGGCGGAACCCGAACCGCAAGCCGCGCCCGAAGAGGTGCAGAATGCCTCGATGCTCGCGCTTGCAGATCAGATTGCGGCGGGGGCTGCGCCAATGGCCCCGCTGGAAGAAGAGGTGACGGGGGCCGACGCGGTTGAAGTGCCAGAGGCTGAGGAGGTCGCCGGTACGCAGGCAGTGCGCCCGCGGGCGCGCCCGGCGGCGCTGACCTCGGTGCCCGAAGCGATTGCGCTGGCGGTGGCGGCGGCGCAATCAGCGCCCTCGGACGAGGTGGATGCCGACACGATCCCGCTTGGCACGCGATTGGCGCAACTGGGGGCGTTTGACTCGGCTGAGGTGGCGCGCGCGGAATGGGACCGTCTGGCGGGCCGATTTGGTGATTTTCTGGATGGCAAACAACGGGTTATTCAACGCGCTGAAAGTGGCGGGCGCACGTTTTATCGGCTGAGGGCGATGGGCTTTGCCGATCTGGGGGACGCGCGGCGGTTCTGTTCGGCGCTGGTCGCGGAACGGGCCGAGTGCATTCCGGTGGTCACGCGGTGACGCGGTTCGGGGCGACGATCCTCGATGCGGAGGGTCTGCGGCTGACGGCAGAGGAAAAGGCGCTGTTTCGCGACCAGCGCCCGTTTGGATTCATCCTATTCGCGCGCAACATCGAAAGCCCGGATCAGGTGCGCGCGCTTGTGGCCGAGATGCGGGAGGCCGCAGGGCATGACGCGATGGTCACGATTGATCAGGAAGGGGGCCGCGTGCAGCGCTTGCGCGCGCCGCTCTGGCGGGACTGGCCTGCGCCCCTCGATCAGGCAGAGGCGGCGGGTGGCCGCGCGGCTGAGGCGATGTATCTGCGATACCGTTTGATTGCGGAAGAGTTGCACGCGCTTGGCATCGACAGCAATTGCGCGCCGCTGGTTGATGTGGCGGGGCCTGCAACCCATCCGTTCCTGCGTAATCGCTGCTATGGCACTGATGCCCATACGGTCGCGACCTTGGGACGTGCGGTGGCGAATGGTTTGCTGGACGGGGGCGTATTGCCGGTGGTGAAGCATATCCCCGGACATGGCCGCGCCGAGGCCGACAGCCATCATGATCTGCCGGTGGTGACAGCGGATAAGAGTGACCTGCAAGCCACGGATTTTGCACCGTTTCAGACGCTCAACGATCTGCCGCTCGGGATGACGGCGCATCTGGTTTATACGGCGATTGATGCGGCCCCTGCCACGCTCTCGGCCCCGATGATGCGGGTGATCCGGGACGAGATCGGCTTTGACGGTCTGATCATGACCGATGATATTTCGATGAAGGCGCTGCGGGGCACGCTGCCGGACCTGTCGCGTGCCGCTCTTGACGCGGGCTGTGATGTGATCTTGCATTGCAACGGCACGCTGGCGGAGCGGATGGCCGTGGCCGACGCCGCAGGCGAGATGAGCGATGCTGCGCAAATCCGCGCGGAGCGGGCGCTGACATGGCGCAAGACCCCCCAAGAGATTGACATTTCCGCCCTCTCGGCACAGCTTGATGCGCTGATGGGCGGGTGTGCGCATGGTTGAGGACGATTTTGACAGGGACGAGAGGCCGGTCAATGTGGCCGAGCGGCTTGCCGCTGAGGCGCTGATTGTCGATGTGGATGGGTTCGAGGGGCCGCTGGACCTTCTCCTGACGCTGAGCCGGACGCAGAAAGTGGACCTGCGCAAGATTTCCGTGCTGGAACTGGCACGGCAATATCTGGCCTTTGTCGAACGCGCCAAGGCGCTGCGGCTGGAGCTGGCGGCGGATTATCTGGTGATGGCGGCCTGGCTCGCCTTTCTCAAATCCCGCCTGCTGTTGCCGCCTGACCCGAGCGAAGAGGGACCATCGGGCGAGGATTTGGCGGCGCATCTGGCGTTTCAGTTGGAGCGGTTGCAGGCGATGCGCGATTGTGCGGCGCGGCTGATGGGGCGGGACCGGCTGGGGCGCGATTTCTTTGCGCGCGGTGTGCCAGAGGACGTGGCGCGCCTGCGGCGTGTGACCTATACGGCGACGCTGCTCGATCTCATGCAGGGCTATGCAAGGATCAGGACGCGCGATGAATTCCGGCCCTTTGTGATGGACCGCGATGCGCTCTTTACCATGGAGCAGGCGTTGGAGCGGATGCGCGGGCTGATCGGCTATGCGGGCACCTGGACCGATATTCTGAGCTATCTGCCCGAGGGATTTACCACCGATCCTGGGCGGCGGCGGTCGGCCACGGCCTCGACCTTTGCGGCGGCGCTGGAACTGGTCAAGGAAGGGCGGGCAGAGTTGCGGCAGGCCGAGGTTTTCGCGCCCATCGAGTTGCGGCGCAAGGATTAAGAGCATGGCGGAAGTATCAGAAGAAAAAGAACAAAGCCTGTTTCAAGCGCCGCCCATCGGCGAGCAGGAGCGGATGATCGAGGCGATGCTCTTTGCGAGCGCCGAGCCTCTGACGACGCGTGACATGGCCGAACGAATGCCGCATGGCAGCGATCCCGCAGAAGCGCTCGTTCATCTGCGCAAGCGCTATGAGGGGCGCGGGGTGCGTGTGGTCAAGGTGGGTGATGCCTGGGCGATCCGCACAGCACCTGACCTCGGCTATCTGATGAGCCGCGAGACGGTGGAGACCCGCAAGCTGAGCCGGGCCGCGATTGAGACGCTGGCGATCATTGCCTATCATCAGCCGGTGACGCGCGCCGAGATCGAGGAAATTCGTGGCGTGGCGGTCAGCCGGGGCACGGTGGATCAACTGCTCGAAATGGAATGGATCCGGTTCGGGCGGCGCAAGATGACGCCGGGGCGGCCGGTGACATTTGTCGTCACGCAAGAGTTTCTGGATCATTTCGGGCTGGAGAGCGCGCGCGATCTGCCGGGATTGAAGGAGTTGCGGGCTGCTGGTCTCTTGGATAATCGCCCACCGCCCGGCACGATGCCGACGATGGGCAGCGAAGACGCGGACGAGGACGAGGGCGCGCCGGGGCAAAACGAGTTGTTCGAGGATTAAGACGCGCAGGCGCCCCCCAATCCCTGCCGTCTTGGGTTCAAAAATGAATCAATATATTTCAACAGTTTAGACGGACCGGGATAATTTTTTATCTCTGGTTGTGAAACCTTATACCGTGCTGTTGCGTTACGTGTCTGTTCCGAATTCATTCCTGAGGAGAAGAATGGCACGGATCGCGGATCACGGTTTTGCCCTCGCGCCCTTTGCCAAGGGGCTGCGGGTGTTGGACGCGCTGCGTTTGAAAAGGATGGCGCACAGTAACTCTCAGTAACGAGCACCCCGGAGGGTCAAAAGCCCATCCGGCGACATGAGGGGGAGCCTGCCCTGCGCAGGGTCTTGTCGGAAACGTCGCAAGAAAAGAGCGGCAGAAAGGGGCAGGGATGAGCAAGGCAACACGACGGAAGATTATCCGAAAGTCCGGATTCGAGCGTACCATCAGGGGGTTGCGGTCTGATATTTCCCAGCTTGTCGCGGCCGGGCATCATGCCGCGCGGCTCAACCGTGGGCAACCTCAGACGCCAGACATGGTGTTTATTTGGATTCCCAAGACTGCCGGAACCTCTGTTTTTGAAGTGCTGCGGCATCACTATGGCATGAAGAAATTGAAAACCATCGACACCTGTTTCTCGTTTCCTCAAAGGGGTGCGGTCACGTTTGGACATATGTCCTATAACGATTTGCTCGCGACGGGGGTTGTCCACGAAGGGTTTTCAAAGCGGGCCTACAAGTTTTCCTTTGTGCGCTGTCCCTATGCGCGCGCTGTGTCCTTGTTCAACTATTTGAAGCAGACCGGCGCGCTGGACGCTGACCTATGCTTTCACGCCTTTCTGGATGATGTGCATCGGGCCCGACCTGCTGTCGGCATGTACAATGTGGCAGGGCTGAGCCAGACGAACCCGCAGGTGGATTGGCTCATTGGCGCGGATGGGGCGTTTGTGACGGACGAGATATTCAAGCTAGAGGACATGGGGGAATTCTGCCGCGCGCTTGAAGCGCGTTTTGGGATCGCGCCAGAGGTCGAGAGAAAGAATGTGAGTGAGAAGCAAGTTCTCATGGATGAGATTGCAGAGGACCGAGAGGTGCTGGAAAAGATCGAGGAGATTTACAAGCGGGACTTTGACATTCTGGGCTATGACAGAATTTCGAGACCCTAGAGCGTTTCGGCCTCTCGTTGGGATGGCAAAAACGCTTTAAGACCCTGATTTGGTGCAAATTAGAGCTGAAATAGTCCCTCAACGCATTCTGAAAATGCTTTAGCGCAGGTTGTGCGGATTGCGGCAAGGACCGCTTGAATCTCTCCCAAAGTGATGAAACTTTGTGCAAATCTGCTAGGGGGCCGCGCATTTGCATATTCTGAGATCACTTGGCCCTGCCGTTCCGAGAGTGTCCGGTGTCGAAGCGCTTCGGGCGGGCCTTGGGGCGTTGATCGGATTGGGGCTGACGGGGCTCTTCCTGTTGTCGCCGGGCATTGATCTGGCGTTGGGTCTTTATCTCGTGGCCCCCTTTGGGGCGTCGGCTGTACTGCTCTTTGCCGTGCCGAACAGCCCGCTGGCGCAGCCTTGGTCTGCGATTGTCGGCAACACCGTTGGGGCGCTGGTGGGGGTGGCGGTGTGCCTGCTTGTTGGGGATGAGACCTTGCGGATTGCGCTGGCGGTCGGTCTTGCGATTACCGCGACGATCCTCTGTCGTGCGCTGCATCCCCCTGCCGGGGCTGTTGCCATGACGGCGGCCATGTCGCCGGAGGCTGTCGCCGATCTGGGGTTCTGGTTTGCCGTGGCCCCCATTGGCATCGGCACGACGGCACTTGTCCTGCTCGCGACTGGTTATGCGCGGCTTACGGGGCGGCATTATCCGTTCCGGCAATTCGATGATCCGAGCAAGCACAGGACAGAAGACCGCAATCCGACAGAGCGATTGGGGCTCTCGGAAGAGGCGCTGACGGGGATTCTCGAGCGTTTTAGCCAGTCGTTCAACCTTGGGGTCGAGGATCTGGCGCGGTTGATCGGTGCGGCAGAATTGCAGGCGGCCGCGCAGTCGACTGGTCCGTTGACCGCGCAGGACATCATGTCGCGCGATCTTGTGACAGCCCGACCGGAGACCCCGCTGGGCGATATCGCGGATATCTTTCGCAAGCATCGGTTCACTTCGCTGCCGATTGTGGGGCATGACGCGATGTTTCTGGGCGTGATTTTCCAGATGCATCTCATCACCCAAGCCCGAGAAGACGCGCTGCGGCTCAAGCGTGGCTACTTGCCCGCGCTGCGGCGCTTGTTGGACCGGGATCGGGAAAAGCCGATGACGGCGAGTGACATCATGAGTGTTGCGGTTCCGCGTGTGACGACAAACACGCCAATCGGCGCGCTACTGCCCATGATGGCGGATGGGGAGACCGATGCTGTGCCCGTGATTGCATATGGCAAGATCGTGGGCATTGTCACGCGCACGGACCTGATCGCGGCCCTTGCCCGCCGCGCGGCGCGGTCCTGATGCGCTGATACCAAGGAGGCTCTTGCGCGGGGGGGATACCTGTTAGTCCGGGGGCAGCAGCGCGGGGTTCCAGACCACTTCCCACACGTGGCCATCGGGATCGGTGAAATAGCCCGCGTAGCCGCCATAGAAGGTGTCTTGCGGTGGCTTGATGATCCGTGCCCCCGCCTGTTCGGCCTGAACCAGGATGTCATCGACATCTTTGCGCTGTCGGACATTGTGTCCGATGCTCATCGCGGTGGAGCAGACCGTCGTCTTGGGCAGCCCGGTGTCATGCGAGAGGTCGTCCTGTGCCCAGATCGCAAGTTTGAGCCCGCCGGAGAGGTCGAAAAAGGCCACGGCACCATGCGCGAATTCGCGACCGATAATACCGTCCGTGGGCAGGCCCAATCCATCGCGGTAGAACACGAGCGCGCGGTCGAGATCGGCCACGCCGAGTGTGAGAACAGAAATTCGTGGTTGCATATCCATACCCTTGGTTCCGGTGCCACGCCGTGTGGATGCCGCGATGGTCTTGGGCCGCCGCATTTGTGACGAAAGGGCCCCCTCGCCGGGGGCCGTGCCTGTCCAACGCGCCTGTCAGGTGATCTCTGGTGCGACGAGGCGCATGAGTTTCTCGAGGCTTTGTTGCCAGCCGAGATAGCAGGCTTCGACCGGGATCAGGTCGGGCAGGTTCTCTTGGATCACCGTCATGTCGGTGCCGACCGAGACCGGCCTGAGCGTGATGGTCACGCGCATCTCGCCGGGCAGGTTCGGATCGTCGAACGCATCGGTGTAGACCAGCCTTTCGTCTGGCACGAGGTCGAGATAGGTGCCGCCGAAGGCATGGCTCTCGCCGGTGGTGAAGTTGCGAAACGACATCCGGTGCTTGCCGCCTGTCGTCGCGTCCAGCTCGTGCACGGTGCAGGTAAAGCCATAAGGCGGCAGCCAGCTTGCCACGGCATCGGGTTCGATAAAGGCGCGATAGACCTTGGCGGGACTGGCCGCGATGACGCGGTGCAGAGTGATCTTGTTTGGCATGATCAGGACTCCTCGGATGATGTGGCGCTCGTCACCTCGACCACCGGTGCGAACCCGCCATAGATCAGCCGCTTGCCGTCAAAGGGCATCGGGTTCTTTCTGGGGTCCATCCGCGGGTCGGCATGGTCGGGGTTTTCCATCCAATCCATCATCTTTTTCATCGCGGCATCGCGCGTGTCCTTGTCGGGCCATTCGATCCAGGAAAAGACCACGGTTTCATCCTCCTTGGCCTGAACCGCCTTGTGAAAGTCGGTGATCTTGCCGGTTTGCACATCGTCGCCCCAACATTCGAGGACACGCGTGGCCCCAAGGTCGATGAACACGCTGTCACCCAAGCGGGCATGCGCGATGAACTTGTCCTTGTTCGCGGTCGGCACCGCGATCACGAAACCATCAATGTAAGACATATCTTCCTCCTCTGACGTCTGGTTGAACTGGAGTTTGAGGGCGCGCTTGGGCACGCGGCGTCATGCAGTCCTCTTGTTGCCTTCGTAGTTGAGCATCCATGGTGTTCCGTATCTGTCGGTGAACATGGCAAATCGTTCTGCCCAAAAGGTTTCGTGGGGGGCCATTTCCACGACCTCGGCCTCATGCGCCAAGGCCTCGTAGACACGGTCGAATTCCGCGTGCGATGCGGGGGCGATCGAGAGGCGAAAGCCGCGCGGTTTGTCATACATCTCATCATTGTTGTCCGAGGCCATGACCCCGACATTTCCAAGCTGCATGTGCATGTTCATGATCATGTCATCGCCGCCGGGCATACGGCTTTCGGGGTCGGGCGCATCGCCATTGCGGAACACCCCGGTGATGGTGCCGCCAAGGGTGTCGGCGTAGTGGGTCATCGCCTCGAGGCAATTGCCCTTGAAGAAAAGATAGAGTGTCGGTTCCATGTCCGTGATCTCCTTTCACATGGTCATTGCAACCCCTCACGTCCGCTGTTGGTCGTGAAAAGCATGTCGATGTAGCGTTTGAGGTGATCGACGCTGTCGCGGGCGATGGCGCGGTCGCCGGTCGCTTTGGCAAGGATGAAGGCACCTTGCAGGACGGCTTGGGTGTGGGCCGCAAGACTGGCCGGGGTCCAGTCCGCTTTGATCCCGCGCGCGTCCATGGCGGCGGCGATATCCGGCTCCAGCGTGGCGGCATGGCCAAAGATGCTGGCCGCGCAGGCCTCGCGGATGATCGGGTGAGAGCCATAGACCTCTTGCGCCATGGTCCCGACAAGGCAGGTGAATTCGGCAAGATCGCCCTGAATGATCTCCTTGCGAAAGTCGAGATATCCAAGCAGGCGGGCGAGGGGGTCGGCATGGGCGTGATAGGGGGCCGCCGCGAAAAAGGCCGAGGTTGTTTCGGCCCAATAGGCGGCTGCGGCCACGCCGAGCGCCTCTTTGCTTTCGAAATGATGAAAGAACGCGCCTTTGGTCACGCCTGCGGATTTGCACAGGTCATCGACTGTGGTGGCGGCGAACCCTTGGGCGCGGATGATGTCGCGGGCGGCTTCGAGAAGCCGGGTGCGTGCTGCGCCGCGTTCGGGGTTTTGTTTGGTTGGTCTGGGCATGACATTAACATACCAACCGGATGGTATGCTTGTCGAGTATCCAAATTCGCATCGGCCAATTTTCGCGCGTTGCGGGCGCGCCGAGGGATCGATGCCTGAGACCGGCACCGTTCAACACGCTAAAACATCGGATTTGGCACAATTTGGAGCCGTGCCAACCACTCTGAGTTTTCTGAACCAACTTTACTCGGATTTACCCTGCACGCGCCCGTAGCGGCCAATCAGTTCTGGGACCGTGCGGCAACCGGTTTTCAGCAGGATCTGGGCGCGATGCTTGTCGACCGTTCGCGGGCTGATGTCCAACTCTCGCGCGACGCCTTTGCTTGAACTGAGTTCCGGCCGTTCGATCATCAACCGGAACACCTCGATCTCGCGGTCGGTGAGGGAGGCAATGGCGCGCTCCATTTCGAGATGCTGGCTTCTTCTCTCTTGCTCCTTGCGATCCAGTTCAAGGGCCTCTTCCACCCGGTCCGCGAGAACCTGTGGATGATAGGGCTTTTCCAGAAAATCAATGGAGCCTGCCTTGGTCGCCTTGACGGATTCCGGAATTCCGCCATGGCCGGTTACAAAGATGATCTGCGCGGGTATCTTGTCTTCGATCAGTTTGGCCTGAAGTTCGAGGCCGCTGAGACCCGGCAGGCCGAAGTCCAGAACAATGCAGCCGGG
>NZ_JAGPVV010000174.1 GCF_018066915.1 Roseovarius sp. | reverse complement strand
CCAAACACAAGAGGAGAGGGGGCTTGGACCTGTCTGATCCGGCAATTTTGCTGGAGATGTTCAGGAGAATACACATGCCCAGAAGATCATATTGCTCACCTAAAATATCGCCCGCCGCGAGAATTACCGCCGCGATCATTGAAAAACTGGAAGCTGGAACAAAGCCATGGATCCAGCCTTGGAGAGGGCTTCCAGTCTCACGGCCTCTGCGCAGTTGCGGTACGCCCTATCGCGGAATGAATGTCTTCTGGCTTTGGATGATGGCGCAAGAGAACGGTTATAACGCTCCGTACTGGATGACTTACAGGCAGTGCGCGGAGCTTGGTGGTCAGGTCCGCAAAGGCGAAAAATCGTCCATCGCCATATTCTACAAAAGCTACACCAAAGAAGTCGAAGCAGCGGATCATGGTGAAGCGCAGGAGGAAACCCGCCGCGTTCTAAAGTCCTATGCCATTTTCAATGCAGACCAGTGTGATGGATTGCCCGAACGCTATTATCCTGGGGCCGATGTCCAGGATGTTGAACCCGAAGGACGTGAAGCAGCTTTCGATGCATTTTTTGAGAAAATCGATGCCAAGAAACGGGAGCAGGGCAGTTCGGCCTACTACGAGCCTACCCCCGATCGCATCACAATGCCGCCAGCAACTCTTTTCAACGGTTATGACCATTTTTATGCAACATTGGCCCATGAACTCTCGCATAATGCCGTAACCGGGATTATGCCGCATGACCTCCACTGGAGGTTTGATTTCCGGGCTTTGGCCATGCGGCGGTTCGGCATAATCAGAGCCCTTCCAGGAACGCGAGGAGGCCATCGTCGGGCCGGTATCGACCTGTCAGCACCTGCGGAGCAGCGACCCGAGCGAGCGCCTTTTCCTTCATCCGCATATCGGCGTGGATGTATATCTGGGTGGTCGCGACGGACTCGTGTCCGAGCCAGAGCGCGATTACCGTTTGATCGACGCCGTGATGAAGCAGGTCCATCGCAGTGCTGTGGCGCAGCGTATGCGGCGTGACCCGCTTCGCAGCAAGGCTCGGGCAGGCACGCGATGCAGTAAGGCAGTGCTTGCGGACCAGATATTCGAGCGCATCACGGCTGAGCCGCTCACCCCGGATCGACGGGAACAGCGGCCTATTGTCATCCGGATGATTGCCCATCCACGCCTTGAGCAGCTTGGCGGTATCGCGGCGAAGCGGTGTGCATCGTTCCTTCCGGCCCTTGCCCAAGCAGCGGATATGCGCGCCTGTGCCCAGCGTCACATCGCTGCAACGCAGGCCAACCAGTTCAGAGGCCCGCAGGCCCGTCTGGAGCGCAAGCAGGAGCAGCGCGTGATCCCGCCGTCCTGTCCATGTCGAACGGTCTGGAGCCGCGAGCAACGCCGCGATCTCCTGTGCATCAAGGAACGTCACCGTGCGTTTCACATAACGCTTGTTCGGCATCGCCAGAATGCGCTGGCAGTGGAGCAGCCAGGCCGGATCGGTCATCGCGACATAGCGGAAGAACGAGCGGATCGCGGCAAGCCGGGTGTTGCGGCTGCGCGCGCTGTTGCCCCGCGCCGTCTCGGTGTAGACGAGGAAGTCGGCGACCAGATCGGCATCGATATCCTCAACCGCGAGTTTGACCGGGGGTTTGCCATGCCGCGCACTCGCGAACCGCATGAGCAGGCGGAACGTATCGCGGTAGCTTGCGACCGTGTGAGGGCTGGCTTCCATCTGGATGCACAGCCGGTCGGTGAAGAAGCGCTGGATCAGCGCAGGCAAGGTTGCAGCGCTCATTGGTCCATCTCCCCGTCCCCGGAGGTTGCCCGCGCCATCGCCAGATCAAGCAGTTCGGGCACTGCTTCGAGATACCAGAACGTGTTGTCGGGGTCGCTATGCCCCAGATAAGTGGTCACCTGGATCATCTCGCGGGCCGGATCCTTGCCGGTCCGGTACCAGTTTATCATCGTGCGCACCGCGAAGCTGTGGCGCAGGTCATGGATACGTGGTCCCCGGCCATGACGGCAGTATTTCTGGGGCGGGCGCAGGCCGATCTGCTGGCAGACCCTAGCAAAGTTATAGCGTGCACCGCAATCGGTCGGTCTTGTTCCCTTGCAGGTGACGAAGAACGCGTGCGGGGTGTTTCCAAGCAACCGGTCGCGCTCAACAGCATAGCCGGTGAGTTTCACCACCACGCTCGGGTCGAGCGGAAGCAGTCGCTCCTTACCAAGTTTTCCGCGCCGAACGCGCAGCACACCGGTTCCCATCTCGAGGTCGTCCTGATCGAGTGCAAGCGCTTCGCTGATCCTGAGGCCCGTCACCGCAATAAGCCCGAACAGGACCGAGAAGGTCAGCCCGCGCATACCGTATATCGAAGGCAGCATTTTGGCCGCCCCAATGATCGAGACTATCTCGGCTTCACTGTATATATAGGGACGTGTTCGTCCAGAACGATCTGGCAGCAGCCCGCGTGGCGGCACCTCATGGGCTGGATCAATGCTGCTCAGCCACTGCGCGAACAGGCGGACCTTGCTAAGCCGGGCGGAGCGTGTCGAGGTGCTGACGTCAGGCAGGCCCGCGTCCCAACGCAGGAACAGCGCCGTGTTGATGTGCGCTGCGCCTTCCTGATCAGCGAACCGGGCAAAGCGGCGAAGCACCCGTTCGTCGGTGCGAAGATCATAGCCAAGACTGCGCCTGATGCCGAGATAGCGGCCGAGTTGCGACAAGATATTCATTGTCCGCCTCCCTCAACTGGCCAAGGTTGGGCGATGGACCTGAGGCCATCGATATCAAGCCGGGCATATATCATCGTCGATGATCGTGAGCGGTGCCGCAGCATGTCTCCGACCTCGTCGAGCGATGCGCCCGCGTTTACGAGCTGGGTCGCAAGGCTATGACGCAGAATATGCGATCCGACATAAGGCGTGGGCGGTTTCTGGCCGGTTGCCTTCAATGCGTCCCTGAGGATCGTATTGACGATCTGGCCATCCTTGAACTCGCGATACGGCGCGCGGTACGTAATGAACATAGCCCGGCAGCATGTTTCGCCGCGTTCCTCACGAAGGTATCGGCTCAATGCGGTACCGATCTCATCCGATATCGGCAGACGGTCATGAAGCCCGCCTTTGCCGCGCACAAGCAGTTCGCCTGTGCGCCAGTCGATATCTTCAAGCTGGATCGCGATAACCTCGGGAGCCCGCAGTCCGAGCCGCGCCATGAGCAGCAGCATTGCATGATCGCGCAGCCCGTGCCGGGGGTTGCTGTGTGCCGAGGCGAGAATGGCCTCGACTGCACGTGGCGACAAGTGCCGGGGCAGCCGCGCAGCCCACTTTTTGGCCAGCTTGGGAATGCACAGCGCCAAGTTGGTCGCCGTTATCCCGCGCGCAAAGAGATACTGGAAGAAGGTCCGCAAATGGGTTGCGACCGTCTTGTCGCGATAGGGCTGTTTGCCGGTCAGCAGATTCTGGATGAAGCCGATAACATCGGCAGCGCGAAGACGGGTCAGATCGATCATCGCGGTCCCGAAGCGATGGTCGAGGAAGCGATTGGCAAAGCGCAGCGTGTGGTAGATGGTGCGCGGGCTGAGGCCCCGCTGTCCCGCAAGATAGGCTTTGTAATCCGCCAGCAGTTGCGTTCGCGCGATCTGCGTTTCGGTGGGTGGCACTGGCTGCGCTACACCAATAGCGATCAGATGCTCGGCGAACCGCCGAGCGAGGTTGTGGAAGCGGATCGTGGTATCGGATTTGCTTGCCAGCGGTCGTGCCAGCCCATCCGCAAGATCGGGGGTGAGTGCCGACGGCGCGATCCCGGCATCGTCCATCAGCCCGCCCAGCTTGCGGACAAGGTTGAGGTAGTTCCTGATGGTCCCCGGTTTGTAATTAGCTTCGGCGAAACTTTGTGCGAACGAGTCCAGATAAGGATCGGTGCAGTTGTTCGAGTTGTCGGTCATGATCATTATGCTCCTTGTTGTTGGAGCACCAAGGATTATGCCGAAAGCGATCAGCGGTATCATACAAAATACCGTCATATACGAACACCATGCGGCATAATCCCGGTTGCGGCATTATGACCATTATGCCGATATCGGCATAATTCTCACTGGACCGGACATGCCTCGCGGCTTGGCCGCGACCAGTCGGGCCGATTTGGAAGCGCCGCCTATGCCCGGGAGGAACTGTGCGCCGAACTGGCGTCCGCCTTCTTGTGCGCGGCGCTCGGTATTGTCCCGTCTGTTCGTCATGCCGATTATCTGGGGTCCTGGCTCACAGTGCTGCGCGCCGACAACCGCGCAATCTTCAAGGCAGCGTCGCACGCCAGCAAAGCGGCAGACTATCTCCTCGCTTTTGCCGATCCAGGCACGGAGCGGGCGGCGTGAGCACCCTTCCCTCCCTTGCCTCAGAGCAGACGGCCATCGGCGAGCAAGTGCTTGTGCCCGGTGTCCAGCCAATCACGCCAGCCGAGCGGCTGGCGATGCTGGTCAATGCCCCGATGCAGCCGCGCCGCCCCCAGCGCCCGGCGGATGAGGGATTGTTCGATACCAATGCCCGCAACCAGCTCGAGATGTTTTGATGAGGTTCGCCGCGCCTTCACCCCCCGAAGGACGGCAACCCCGCGCCGCAATCTCTGCGGCGCGGGCAACCGGTCCCGCCTCCACCGCACCCTCCTATGCACCGGAGGCGGGGCCACCCAAGCCAAGGAGTGAAGAGCATGCAAATCGTCTATATCCCGCTGGACCGCCTGTCGGTCTCCAAAGCCAATATGAGGGTGGGCAGAAAACCGCCCGACGTGAGCGACATCCTGCCCTCGATTATCAAGCGCGGCGTTGTCTCACCCTTATTTGTGCGGCCCGATCCTGCCCCGAATAGCGCCGATGAATGGTGCGCGGGCCATTTCGAGATCATTGCAGGCAAAAGGCGTTATTATGCCAGCCTCGAAGCCGCCAAGCAGGGCAAGGATGATATAAGCCTGCCGTGCATAACGCTCGGTGAAGGCGACGATGCCGAAGCGCTGGAAATCTCGATGATCGAGAATATGCTGCGCCAGAACCCCGATCCGGTCACGCAGTGGGAAAGCTATACAAGGCTGGTCAAGCAAGGCCGCAGCGTCGAGGACATATCCGCGACCTTTGCGCTCTCCGAGTTGCAGGTCAAACGCATCCTCGCGCTCGGCAATCTGTTGCCGCGCATCCGCGAAGCCTACCGCGCCGAGGAAATCGACGCGGCCACGGTCAGGCATCTGACGCTGGCGACCAAGGCACAGCAAAAGGCATGGCTAGCATTGTTCAGGGATGCCGACAGCCATGCACCGCGCGGGCAACAGCTGAAAGCATGGCTGTTCGGCGGCGCGTCGATATCGGTCAGCATGGCCTTGTTCGATATCGACGCATTCAGCGGCCAGATCGTGACCAACCTGTTCGAGGAAGACGGCTATTTTGCCGATGCTGACCAGTTCTGGGCGGCGCAGTCCGCAGTGATCGAACAGCGCAAGGCCGAATATCTCGCCGCCGGATGGAGCGATGTCCAGATCATCCCGCCGCATGAGCATTTTTCGTCGTGGGAATATGAGAAGACCCCCAAGCGCAAGGGTGGGCGCATCTATATCGAGTGCCGTGCCAGCGGCGAGGTGGTCTTCCACGAAGGCTATCTCACCCGGAAGGAAGCGCAGCGCATCGGCAAGGGCGACGGCGACACCGGTGCGGGCGTGACCAAGCCTGCGCGGCCCGAACTGACTGCGGCGCTCACAGCCTATGTAGATCTGCACCGTCATGCAGCGGTGCGGACCGAACTTGCTTCCCGGCCCCATATCGCCTTGTGCGTCATGGTTGCACACGCCATCTGCGGTTCGCCGCTCTGGAGTGTGAAGGTGCAGGAGCAACATTCGCGCAATGATGCAGTCAATGAAAGCATCGAAACCTGCCTTGGCGAGACCCGTTTCGACGAACGCCGTCGTGCGGTGCTGGACGTTCTGGGGTTTGACCCCGACCGCATCAGCGTGACGCATCAAGGCTATGGCAGCGCTAACCTGGTCGCTGTGGTGACGCGATTGCTGGAACTGCCAGAAAATGTGGTGTTAGACGTAGCAGCCGTTGTGATGGCCGAGACGCTGGCGAGCGGCAGCGCGTTGATCGAGATGCTTGGGGTCACGCTTGGTGTGAGCATGGCGGATTACTGGCAGCCCGATCAGGCCTTTTACGATCTGCTCCGCGATAAGGAAGTGGCAACGGCGATCCTTGCCGAGGTCGGCGGCAGTTCGGTGGCAGAGGCTAATGCGAAGGAAACGGGCAAGGTCATCAAGTCCGTGATTGCGGATTGCCTCAACGGCGAGAATGGCCGCAAAAAGCAAGAGGCATGGGTGCCGCGCTGGATGGCCTTTCCGCCTTCGGCCTATACGGCGCGCGGCGGGGTTGCCACAGTGACCGCTGCCAATCGGGCAGCGTCGATAGCTGAAATCGAAACAGCGGACCAACCCGACCCGGCTATGCCGGTCGTGGCTGCGGAGGCCGAGATCGCGGCCGACGCCCAATCCGAGCCAAGAGAAAGCGCAGAAGCAGAGGAAGAGCAACTTGCGGCATAAGCAGCTTGGCGCAGGCGGCGGATAACCGCCGCCTGCGTCTGGTCTCACAAGGACCGAAAACAGGGCATGGCGGGCCGCATATCGTCAAATATCACCATTGGAGGCGGCTTTGAACTGCCGGATCATGAAAAACCCCGCCCGGCAGAACCGGGCGGGGATGAACTTCGGCAATGAGACGCGCAGCAGCAGGCGCAGTGCGTCATCGATTGAAATTGCCTTCTCGCGACGATCGCACTTGGAGACACCGTGACACGAATCGAAAGTTCGGCTTCAAGACA
>NZ_JAGPVV010000159.1 GCF_018066915.1 Roseovarius sp. | reverse complement strand
AGCCCGGAGAGGGCGAAAACGGGATCGGCAACAACTTGCCCCGGATGTCACATTTGGTTTCCAAGTCGTAACATCTTCACAAGATGCAGCATTTGGGCCTGATGCAGCGCCCTACAAGCGACCAATCCCGCGGTACTGCCGGTGTTTACGAGCAAGAGTGCTCCGGCCCTTGCCGGACCCGGAAACCGTCGCAATACCTGTGGCCGGATTTTGTGGCGGAGCGGGAGGGATTCGAACCCTCGAGACGGTTCCCCGCCTACACACTTTCCAGGCGTGCGCCTTCGACCACTCGGCCACCGCTCCATCGCGCGGGTTCTAGCCGCAGGGGGCCGGGCTTTGCAAGGGGAAGAATGCAGATAATCAGGCGAAAATGACAAAGCACTTGACGCGCGCTTGCCGCAAGGTTCTGTCGGAAAACTGTCAGCCCTGCCGTTTTCCGGCAATCCGGCACGGAACCGGATTTGTAACGCTGGCACGCGAACAAAGGGCAGAGGCAGGCAGACCGTGACAGACCACGACTACATCATCGTCGGCGCAGGCTCGGCGGGCTCGGTTCTGGCCGACCGGCTGAGCGCCAATGGGCGGCACCGGGTCCTGATCATCGAGGCCGGGGGGCGCGGGCGCAGCCCTTGGATCGCGCTGCCTCTGGGCTACGGCAAGACCTTCTTTGACGAACGCCTGAACTGGAAATACGAATCCGAGCCCGAAGAAACGCTCGACGGGCGGCGCGGGTATTGGCCACGCGGCAAGACCGTCGGCGGATCGGGGGCGATCAATGCCATGGTCTATGCGCGCGGCCTGCCCCATGATTTCGACGATTGGGAGGCGGCGGGGGCAACCGGCTGGGGCTGGGACACCGTGCGCGCCACCTACGAGGCGCTGGAAACGCAGGTGGCGCCCGATGGCACCCGGCGCGGGACCGGTCCGATCACGGTGCAGGATGTCTCGGACCAGATCCACCCGGTCAACCGGCACTACTTTGCGGCACTCGAGGAATTGGGCCTGCCGCGCACCGACGATCTCAATGATCCCAGCGGTGAAGGCGGCACCATCTACCGGATCAACACCGCCGGAGGTCTGCGCAATTCCTCGGCGCGCGCCTGTCTCAAGCCCGCACTGAAACGCAGCAATGTGACGCTGGTGACTGGGGCCCATGTCGACCGGATCGAATTTGAAGGCAACCGCGCGGTGGCCGTGCACTACCGGCGCGGCGGCAAGCGGCATGTGGCGCGCGCGGGGCGCGAGATCATCCTGAGCGCCGGGGCCGTCACCTCGCCGCGTCTTTTGCAACTGTCGGGGATCGGTCCGGCGGACCTCTTGCGCCAGCATGGCATCACGCCGCTGCGCGATTGCGTGCATGTGGGCGGCAATCTTCAGGATCACTTGGGGATCAACTATTACTTCCGCGCCACCGAGCCCACGCTCAACAACGATCTCGCCCCCTTCCTTGGCAAGGTGCGCGCTGCGCTGCGTTTTGCGCTGACACGGCGCGGGCCGCTCTCGCTCTCGGTCAATCAATGCGGCGGCTATTTCCGGTCAAAGCCGGGCCAGAACCATCCCGATCAACAGCTCTATTTCAACCCTGTGACCTATACGACCACACCCGCGGGCACCCGCTCGGTCGTGCGCCCCGATCCTTTTCCGGGTTTCATCATCTCGTTTCAGCCCTCGCGCCCGACCAGCCGAGGCCGGATCGACATCAGCAGCGCCGATCCAGACGCCCCGCCGCGCATCTGCCCCAACTCGCTCGCGACCGAAGAGGACCGTGCGCAGGTGGTGGCCGGCGCCCGCCTCTGTCAGCGCATCATGTCCACCGCAGCACTCACCGCCCTTGTCGAGAGTGCCATGTATCAGGACCTGCGCGAGATGGACGATGCCGCCATTCTCGACGATTTCCGCAAACGCTGTGGCACGGTGTTTCATCCGGTGGGCACCTGCCGGATGGGCAGCGATCCGGCGCAGTCCGTGGTCGATCCGCAGCTTCGCGTGCATGGGGTCACCGGGCTTCGCGTCGTCGATGCCTCAGTCTTTCCCAATGTCACCTCGGGCAATACCAACGCGCCCACGATGATGCTGGCCTGGCGCGCCGCCGATCTCATCCTCGCCGAGGGCTAACCCCAGCCCGAGATTCGAGCAAAGGTCGGAAACGCCTGATTTTATAGGTGAAACACCACGTTCTGCGATTGTCACCGGGCGTGAATTTCCCGATACTGCGTCCCAGCCACATCAGAGACAGGCCAGACGGTGACACCAGCAGACCAAGACACGCGCCCTACCGGTTCGAGCACCCCGGAACTGCAGCGCATCCGCACCGTGGCACAGATCATCATCGCCTTTGCGGTGGTGCTCTTTTTGTTGGTGCAGGCGCGGTTCCTGCTGATTTCGCTGGCGACCGCGATCATCCTCTTCAGCCTGACCTCGGATGCGATCAACTCCATCGCGCGCGTGCGCCTCGGCCCGGTGCGGGTGCCCAACTGGCTGGCGAGCGTCGTGGCGCTGTTGCTCATCTCGGCGGCGCTGCTCAGCCTTTCGGCGGTGATCCTGTCGCAGATCAACACCGTGCTCTCGACCACGCTGGCCTATACCGACCGCGCCCCACAGGCGATCTCGGCGATGGTGGCCTGGCTTGGCCCGGATGCGGAAAAGGCCGTGTTCAACGCGGTCTCCACCCTCGATGTCGCGGGCTATCTGCGCGCCCTTGCAGGGCAAGCGGGGGGCATCATGCAGGGCACGGTGCTGGTCATCCTCTTCGTCGGGTTTCTCTTTGCCGAACGGATCTGGTTCACGACCAAGCTCGTGAGCCTCTTTGGCGATCCGCACAAGGCGGAGCGCGTGGGCCGGATCGTCAGTTCGATCATTCACCGGGTGAATTACTACCTGCTGGTCAAGACCTTGGTCAGCGTCGTGACCGGCCTCATGGTTTACGGCGTGGCGCAGTTCTTTGCGCTCGATCTGGCGGGGGCCTTGGGGATTCTGACCTTCGTGCTCAACTACATCCCGTCGATCGGCTCGATCGTGGCCACGGTGCTGGTGGCGCTGGTGGCCTATGTGCAACTGGCCGATGGCACCATGGCGCTGGTGATCTTTCTGATCGTAGGACTGATCCAGTTCGTTAACGGCAATATCATCGACCCGATGCTGATGGGCCGCGCGCTGCGGGTGTCGTCCTTTGGCATCATCATTTCACTGGCGTTCTGGGCGGCGGTCTGGGGGATACCGGGAATGTTTCTGGCGGTTCCGATCATGGTCGCCCTGATGATCGTCTGCAGCCATGTACCCGGGTTCCGCGCCATCGCTGTCCTCTTGTCGCGCGAGGGGTTGCCCGAAACCGATCAGGATCTCGACGCCCCCAAGCGCAGACGAGGCTAAGGCGCGCGTCTTTTCGGAAATCCCGAAACCCGCTTTCAGCCGCTGGAAAAACCGGATCACCTTGCTGGCAAATCCCTTGCCGTGGGCGTCGGCGCGCCCCATTCCTTGGCCAAAGGAGTTCGCGCCATGCCCATCATCCCGCTCAAGACCGCCCCCGGAGAGCCGCCGCAGACCGCGCATGACGTGGCCGATACCGTCCAGATCATGCTGGCACGGCTGCGCACGGGGGGCGCACAGGTGGCGCTGGAATATGCGCGGCAACTCGATGGCTGGCAGGGCGGCATCACCGTCACCCGCGCCGAGATTGACGCCGCTGTGGCCCGCGTGCCGCAAACGCTCAAGGCGGATATCCAGTGGGCACATGACAATATCTCGCGCTTTGCCGCCGCACAGCGCGCCACGGCGCAGGATATGGAGATCGAATTGCGCCCCGGCCTGCGTGCGGGGCAACGTCAGATCCCGCTGGGCGCTGCGGGCTGTTACGTGCCCGGCGGGCGTTATAGCCACATTGCATCTGCGTTGATGACCATCGCCACCGCGCGCGAGGCGGGTGTGGCCGATATCACCGCTGTCTCGCCCCCCTGCGGCGTTCAGGGCATCCCCGATGCCATGCTCTATGCGATGGATCTGGCCGGGGCTACGCGCATCCTGACCATCGGCGGGGTGCAGGGGGTCGCGGCCATGGCCTTTGGCCTCTTTGGCGCACCGCCTGCCGATATTCTGGTCGGTCCCGGCAATGCCTATGTCGCCGAGGCCAAGCGCCAGCTCTTTGGCCCCATCGGCATCGACATGTTCGCAGGTCCGACCGATAGCCTCATTCTCGCCGATGACACGGCGGATGCCGAAACCGTCGCCGCCGATCTGGTGGGACAGGCCGAGCATGGCGCGAATTCACCGGTCTGGCTGGCCACGACACATCGCTCGCTGGCCGAGGCGGTGATGGCCCGCGTGCCCACCCTCATCGCCAGCTTGCCGGAACCAAATCGCAGCGCGGCTGCCGCCGCATGGCGCGATCTGGCCGAGGTGGTGCTCTGCGGCAGCGCGGAAGAGATGGCGCAGTATGCCGACACAAAGGCGCCTGAGCATCTGCATATACAGGCGCGCGATCTGCCGTGGTGGCGGGCACGCCTGCGGGCCTATGGCTCGCTTTTCCTGGGCGAGAACACCACGGTGGCCTTTGGCGACAAGGCAGCAGGCCCCAACCACGTCTTGCCCACCTCGGGTGCGGCGCGCTATACGGGGGGGCTATCGGTGCACAAGTTCCTCAAGACCGTCACCTGGCAAGAGGTGGACGGGCGCGCGCTACCCGATCTCGCGCGCGTCACCGCCAGCCTCAGCCGCGCCGAACGGATGGAGGGGCACGCCCGCAGCGCAGACATCCGCCTTGGGCCCATCGCTCAGGCGGCGATTTCGACGGGATAAGACCGACCAATGAAAACCGTGGGTGTTCTGGGGGGCATGGGCCCCGAAGCGACCATTCTTCTGATGCAGAAACTGCTGGCCGCTGTGCCCGCGCGCGATGACAGCGACCATATTCCGCTCATCGTGCATCAGAACCCGCAGGTGCCCAGCCGGATCAAGGCCCTGATCGAGGGCACAGGCGAAGACCCCGGCCCGGTTCTGGCCCGCATGGCGCGTGATCTGCACGCGGCCGGGGCAGAGGCGCTGGCAATGCCCTGCAACACCGCACATCATTACGCCCCTGCGGTGGTCAGTGCTACGCCGCTGCCCTTTCTCAACATGCTGGACCTCACGGCAGAGGCGCTTGCCACCCAAGGGGCGCAGCGGATCGGGATGCTCGCCTCGCCAGCAACCCGGCTTGCTGGGGTCTTTGCCGCGCCCTTTGCCGCCCATGGGCTGACGCCGGTGTTCCTGCCCGATGACAGCGGAATTCTCGCCATCATCCGCGCGGTCAAGGCGGGGGAACCGCTGGCAACCCTCAAGCCTCGGCTCGCCCAAGAGGCAGAGGCGCTCTTGGCCCATGGCGCAGATCATTTGCTGGTGGCCTGCACGGAGCTCTCCTTGATGACCGATGCCCTACCCGCAGCGACGCCCCATACCGACAGCCTCGATTGCCTGACGCGGGCCATCGCGAATTTTGCCAAGGGCTGAACGCGCTCAGTCTTCGAGATGCAGATAGACGCGGCGGTTCTGGCGGCCTTTCTTTTCGACCTTGCCAAGACGCAACCGCCCGATTTCGCCGGTGCGCGCCACATGGGTGCCGCCGCAGGGTTGCAGATCGACCTGATCCGCCCCCGACCCGATCCGCACCAGACGCACCCGGCCAGAACCCATGGGCGGGGCCACCGACATGGTCTTGACCAGCCCCGGATTGGCGCGCAGCGCGTCATCGGTGATCCAATCCTCGGTCACGGGCAAATCCCGGTCCACCAGTTGATTGAGATAGTCCTCGAGCGTGTCACGGTCGGTGGGCGCTTCGGGCATGTCGAAATCGAGCCGGCTGCGCGTCTCGGCAATCGCGCCGCCCGACACCGGCAGCGGGATCACCACCGACAAGAGATGCAGCGCCGTGTGCATCCGCATCAGCCGGTGCCGCCTTGGCCAGTCGATCGCCTGTCGGAGCGCGGTGCCAATGGGCGGCAACGGCACCGGCTCGGCCACGACAAGCGCGATCTGCTCTGCCTCGGCCTTGACCGCCGTAGCAATGCTGAGGCTGTGCCCTTGCCAGATGAGCCGCCCACTATCACCCGGCTGACCACCGCCCGTGGGATAAAAGAGCGTCTGATCCAGAACGATCCCACCCTCGGGCGTATGCGCCACGACAACGCCCGCCGCCTCGGTCTGATAGGCGTCCTGCCTGTAGAGGGAGGTGGTCATCGTCCGTCACCCTCGCCGCCGCTATCGCCGCCGACATCGCCCTCGGTCAGGGCGGCGGGGCTTTGGCTTGTGACCTGCGCCGCAGGCTCCGCAGGCTTTGGTGCACCAGAGGGCGCATTGCGGAACCATACATCCTGCTGCGGAAAGGGAATCTCGATCCCTTCTTCGGCAAAGCGGCGGGCAATCTCGTGGTTCATGTCGGATTTCACGCTGGCCACCCAGTTGACATCGCGCAGGATCGCCCGGATTTCGAAATCCAGTGAACTGGCCCCAAAACTCTGAAACAGAATATTCGGCGGCGGCTGCATGAGCACCATCGGATGTGCCTCGGCCACCTCGCGCAGGATTTTCTCGACCCGGCGCGTATCTGTGCCATAGGCCACGCCTACCGGCACGATCACCCGGCCCACGGTATTGCCTCGGGTGTAATTCGTCACCGTGCCACTGACAAAATCGGCATTGGGCACGATCACATCGGTGCGGTCAAAAGTCTCGATCCGGGTCGAGCGCACCGAGATCGAGCGCACATAGCCGTGCTGCCCGCCCACCTCGATCCAGTCCCCTTCGGAAATGGGCCGCTCGATCAAGAGGATGATGCCGGACACAAAGTTCGATACGATGTTTTGCAGACCAAAACCAATGCCCACCGACAGGGCACCGGCGACGATGGCCAGCGAACTCAGGTCAATGCCCGCCGCCGTGACTGACACCAGCACCGCAAGGAAAATCCCGACATAGCCCACGCCCGACACGATGGCATTGCGCCCCCCCATATCGAGCTTGGTCTTGGGCAGGATCGAATTCTTGAGCGTCCCCTGAATAAGGCGGGTCAGCAGATAGCCAAGGGTGAACACCCCGCCAAGGATCAGGAACCCGGTCGGCGACAGGGTGATGCCGCCAAACGTGACCCCTTGGGTAAAGCTCAGCCACGCCTCTTGCAGTTGCGCCGGCCGCGCCCCCCAGATGAGCGCAAAGATCGGCACAGAGGCGACGACGAGGACAAAGCCCAAGAGCACCGGAAAGAGCGAGTCATCAATGCTCTGCGCGTTGCCCCGCAGCATGATATAGACCTCGGACAGCACCCGCTGGATCAACAAGAGCGCCGCGATCATCATCAGCGACAGCAGCGCAGGCAACATCATCGCCTCGGCGGCAGACATATAGCCGATCGCCGACAGGAGCGGTGCAAGGATTGCCAAAGCCCAGAGCGCACGGGCGAGGATACGCACCAGCTTGCTGCGGAAGGTCTGATCGGTTTCCGGCTCGTTCGCAGCCGCCTTGCTGTGCCGCATCAAGAGCCGGGCCAGTCGCAGCAAAAGCAGCGAGGCCAGCACCATGAGCGGAAAGATCATGACGTTGCGGGCTTCTTCGGACCAGTCAAAGCCATCGGCCAGATCCTGCACATAGGCAAAACCCGCCACCACCAAACCGAGAGAACCACCGCAGAGCCGCCCGGTCGCGCGCTCCGACGCGCTGAGCGTGAGCAAGGGCAACTGCCGCTCGTCGCGCGGAAAGACCCGCAAGGTCAGCCACCGCGCCAAGAGAAGGATAAAGGCCGCCGCAGGCAGCGAATCGACCACAAGCGTGCCTTTGGCCCCCAAAAGCCCGGCAAGCACCGCCGCCACCACGATAGAAATGACCCCGAGATAGGGCAGCAGCCACTCCCCCAGCGAGACCGCGAAGGCGGCCAAGCGACGCCCCGCCGTGGGCGTCTCGCCCAGCACCCGCGCCGCCAGACGCGTGGTCCAGACCCGCCCCCGCGCAATCAGCAAGAGGCCGAGCAAGCCAAGAACAATCACCCCCGGCAGGTTGCTCTGAAACCGCGTGCGCCGAAAACTGCTCTGCCAGTTGGTCGCGGTCTCTGCCCGCACCGTATCCACCGCGCGGTAGAGCGTTTTCGCCGCCTCTGGCCAATGGAGCGGGTTGACCGGCGATGGCCCAAGCCGCAACAGCGCCTGCGTCTGACGGTCCCGAATGGCCGTGTCGATGCTGGTGATCAGCCCGTCGGCGCGACTGCGCGCCAGATCCGCCAGCTTGACCGGCGCTTCAAGCCGGGTCAGGCGGCGGTTGAGTTCGGCACGCTGCGCCGCGATATCCTCGGCCTCTTCGCCGGTCTCCGGCACCGGACCCAAGGCCGCGATCTGGTCGCGAACGGTTCGGATCGCCGAGGAATTGAGCGTTTGCATTTCGAGAAACTGTTGCCGCCACCCATTGATCTGGGCGCGCATGTTTTCCAAATCCGCAGTCGTTGCATCACCGTTGGCGATCAGATCATCCGCTTCGGCCGCAAGCTCTTCCCATATGACGTAATCCACCGCGTCGGGCGTGTGCTGCCCTTGCGCGGGGGCCATGGCGGGCACGGCCGCCGCCGCACCAAGTGCCAGGCAGAGGATCAGGCATAGCTGCCGCAGCATCGCTGTCACCCTGCGAAAACCCCCGGAATCGAACGCGGCGCCTGATCAAGCCAATCCGGCGTCGGCAAATTGTTGGCGCGCAGGAATTCCGGATTGAAGAGCTTGGATTGATAGCGCGTTCCGTAATCGCACAGGATTGTCACAATGGTATGCCCCGGCCCCATCTCGCGCGCCATCCGCATGGCCCCGGCAATGTTGACGCCGGTCGAGGCCCCCATGCACAGCCCTTCATGCTGCAAGAGGTCAAAAACGATGGGCAATGCCTCGGCATCGGGAACCTGACAGGCGAAATCGGGCGTGAACCCCTCAAGATTGGCGGTGATCCGCACCTGACCGATACCCTCAGCGATGGACGAGCCTTCGCTCTCCAATTCGCCCTTGGTGTACCAGGAATAGAGCTTGGCCCCCATCGGATCGGCGATGCCCACCTTGACGCCCTTGGGTTGCAACGCCATGCCGACCCCGGCCAGCGTGCCACCGGACCCCACCGCGCAGATGAACCCATCCACCTTGCCGCCGGTCTGCTCCCAAATCTCTGGGCCGGTTGTTTCGATATGCGCCTGACGGTTCGCGACATTGTCGAATTGATTGGCCCAGATCACCCCGTTGGGTTCACTTTTGGATAGTTCTTCGGCCAATCTCTCGGAATAACGCACGAAATTGTTGGGATTTGAATATGGCGCGGCGGGCACCTGCACCAGATCGGCACCGGCCAGACGCAGCATGTCCTTCTTTTCCTGGCTTTGCGTCTCGGGGATCACGATCACCGTCTTGAAGCCGAGAGAAGCGCCAACAAGCGCCAGACCAATGCCGGTATTGCCCGCCGTGCCCTCGACAATCGTGCCGCCGGGTTTCAGATCACCGCGCGCAATCGCGTCGCGGATGATGAAAAGCGCGGCGCGGTCCTTGACCGACTGACCGGGATTGAGAAACTCGCATTTGCCAAGGATGTTGCATCCCGTTTCCTCGCTGGCGCGGCGCAAACGAATGAGCGGGGTATTCCCGACAGCGGCGGCCAGATCCTGTGCAATGCGCATCTCTCATGCTCCTGTGGTCAGCGTGTTCTCTTCGGTTTAGGCGCTTGGGGGCGGGAACTCAAGCGGATGCGCGCAGCCGTGCGCGTTCACGCTCAAGCCACAAAAGGCTGAGGATCAGCGGCCCGTTATTGGCCTCTCCGCTCTGGACCAGCGCCATTGCCCGCGCAAAATCAATCACATGGGTGCGAATGTCCTCATGCTCTGTGGCGAGCCCGCCGCGCCCTTGCTCTGTCTCGGGCAGATCGCAAATCCCAAGGAAGATATGAAACAGCTCAGTGGAATAGCCGGGCGTGCAATAATGCTGGGAAATCTTCTCCAGCCCGCGCAGCGTGAGCCCCGCCTCTTCCAGACATTCCCGGTGCGCGGCCTCTTCCGGGCTCTCGCCCCCGTCGATCCGCCCGGCCACCGGCTCGAGCATCCAAGGGTGCGGATCGCCGCGCCCAAAGGGGCCCATGCGGAACTGCTCGACCAAGAGCACCCGGTCGCGCACCGGATCATAAGGCAGCACAAGGGCGGCATCGGTGGCCACAAAGACCTCGCGGCTGAGCGTATCGCTCAGCGTGCCGTCAAAGCGCGGGTGCCGGAGCGTGTATCTGCGGCTGAGGAAGAACCCGGCATGGGTGATGTCACAGGCGACGATCTCGACCTTGTCCGCCTCTGTCGCCGCGCGCAGGTCAGTGGGCGCGGATATGGCCGCCGCCTCCCGCGCCCCGGCGCGTGACAGGATCATCGGCAGACGGTGGGCGAAGTCCTGAGGCGCAACGCGGCCCTTGAGGCTCAGGATTTCTTCTATGGCATACCTCAGGATCAGCGCATGGCGCGCGCGCCACGCCGTAGCGCCCCATAAAAGCGGGCCCGGCTGACCAGGAAACACCTGCGCCGCATAACTCGCGCCTTGGCACTCGACGCTGAGCGGCTCTGCCGGACCCAAGCCAAGAGCGTTGAGCACAAAGGTCAAATCCGCCACAGTCTCAGGGTGATCCACCAGATACCCTTCGACGGCCCCTGCCCCACGGATCAGCCCCGCCAAGGGCAAGGGCACGTCCTGACAAGTGATCAGCCTCTCACCAGCCCGCGCCTCTACCCCGCCAAAACCGGGGAAAACCCCTTGCAGGACATGGATATCAGCCAAGGGACCGTAGAGAAACAGCGGTGTCACGACCACCGGTGCGAGACCCATTCCGAAATGATCCCGACCACGATTCCGCCCGTGACAAGCAGGCCGATCAGCGGCCCGTTGATCATCGTCATGCCATATTCGACCATCAACTCGAACATCGAGGTCAGCCCCTCGATCACCCCGTCATAGCGGTTGTCGAGCGCGCGCTTGAGCATTTCGTTGAGGCTCTGGAGAAAGATCGCCCAAAAGACCAGCGCGCCGACGCCCGTCAATCCCGCACTGAACCCTTCGGCATAGCCAAAGCCCAGCCGCGTGCCCGTCACGCGCCAGCCGCAGATTGCGCCAAGGGCCACGTTCACCTCGTTGAACCAACCAAAGTTGGTATCCTCGGGCATAAGGGGGCGAAACAGCTCTGATCCGAACCATCCCAAAGCCCCAAGTCCGATCGCCGCGACCAGCCGCGCGGCGGTGGGCATGTGATCTGTAACGGGCATCTATCCGGGCCTTGCGATGGTGATCTGTGTCACATCGCAACTACCCCCTTTGAAGGCCCCCGCGCAAGAGGTCAGGTAGAAATTCCACATCCGGCGAAACCGCTCGTCAAAGCCCATTTCGGCGATTTCATCCCATTTGTCGTTGAAGGCCTGATGCCAGCGGCGCAGCGTCTGGCTATAGCTCTCGCCAAACTCGATCGACCGCGCAACGCTCAGCCCCGCCCGCTCGATCTCGGCGCGCAAGGCGGTCGGGCTGGGCAGCATCCCCCCCGGAAAGATGTATTTCTGGATGAAATCCACATCTGTGCGATAGCTTTCCCACCGTTTGTCCTCGACCGTGATGATCTGGAGCGTGGCCAGAGCACCGGGATTGAGGCGCTCGCGCAGGCTGTCAAAGAACACCGGCCAATACCGCTCGCCCACCGCCTCGAACATCTCGATGCTTGCAATGCCGTCATAGGTGCCGCGCTCGTCGCGGTAGTCCTGCAATTTGAGCGTGACCCGGTCCGACAGCCCCGCGCGCGCCATCCGGTCCTGCGCATATTTCAACTGCTCCGCACTGATCGTAAGGCCGGTCACGCGCAGACCCCGTTCCTTGGCGGCATACTCGGCAAAGCCACCCCAGCCACAGCCGATTTCCAGCACATGATCGCCGGGTTTTACCCCCATCTGATCCACCATGCTGGCATATTTCGCAATCTGTGCCTGCTCGAGACTGTTTTGGCCCGCCTGAAAGATGGCGCTCGAATAGGTCATCGTTTCATCCAGCCAGAGGCTGTAGAAATCATTGCCCAGATCGTAGTGATAGCTGATGTTGCGCCGCGCTTGGGTCTTGGAATTGCGCTTGAACCAAAAGCGGATGCGCTCGTAGATCTGCGCCACGCGCTGACCGGGATAGCCGTTGTAAATCCCGTCGTTGTCATCGTTGAGCAGGTCCATGAACGCCTGCAAATCGGGCGTGGACCAGTCCCCATCGAGATACGCCTCGCAAAACCCAAGATAGCCCTCGCGCACCAACCGGGCAAAGACCTCGGTGTCGTGGATAGCCAGCACCGCCACCGGGCCGGGGCGCATGCCTTCCGCGCGGAATACGCGGCCATCAGGCAGGCGGATATCGAGCCGTCCAGCGTCGATATTGCGCGCCACGCCATAGCAGCGGGTGAAATAGCGCGGCAGGCCCGTCTGGCCGGTGGTGTCGGTCAGGATCATGCGCTCGGTCCCTCTTTCGTTTTGTGGCGCGTCAAGCGCCGATCTTGCGGTCATTATGGTCATGCGTCAAAATCCCCGCGCTTCATAGGCGTCGAGCGCGCGTTGACGCCCTCGTGCCAGATCAACAATCCGCCCCGGATAGGCCATCGCGGGGTCAAGCCCCCAGTGCCGGGGGATGGCCCGGAAATAATCGAGCGCCGTGGCGGGCGGGGTGCGTTGCCCCTCGGCGATCCAGCGGCGGGTATAGGCCCCCTTGGGATCGAACTTGTCCAGTTGCGTCTCGGGATTGAAAACCCGGAAATAGGGGGCGGCATCCGGGCCACAGCCGGCCGCCCATTGCCAGCCCATCGCGTTCGACGCCGGGTCCCAATCCGTCAGACAACCGGCAAACCAATTCAGCCCGATCTTCCAATCGGTCATGAGGTGCTTGGTGAGATAGGAGGCCACGATCATCCGCGCGCGGTTGTGCATCTTGCCCGTCACATACATCTCGCGCATGGCGGCATCGACAAAGGGCTCGCCGGTGCGGCCCTGCTTCCACGCGATCACCTCCGGATGCTCTGCGTCATCGGACCACGGGAACGCATCCCAATCGGTCCGCCAATTGCCGCTCAGGATATGGGGCGTGTGAAACATCAGATGATAGGCAAACTCGCGCCAGACCAGTTCCTTGAGCCAAGTTTCGGCCCCTTTGGCCCCCGCGTGCCACGCCCGTTGCCCCGCATGCCAGCACTGGCGCGCCGAGATTTCCCCGTAGGTGAGGTTTTCCGAGAGGGTCGACGTGGCCTCCACCGCCGGAAAATTCCGTGCCTCCTGATAATCCGCGATGGCCCCGTCGGCAAAGGCGTGCAACCGCTCCATCGCCGCCGCCTCGCCGACCCGCTGATAGGGTTCGCACACCTCGGCCCCGCGCCGCATGGCCGCGCCCATCCGCCACTCTTCCAGAGTGTCAGAGGCAGGCCAGGCTTCGGGGGCTGGAATACGCGACGGCGCTGAAAGAGGTGTCGCCACCTCGCGATCCTTCACCGCGCGCCACATGGGGGTATAGACGCGGTAGAAGCCGCCGGTCTTGGTTTCGACCGTCCAAGGCTCGAACATCACATGGCCCGCGTGGCTCTGTGCGTCCACCCCTGCCTCGCGCAGCGCGGATTTCACCGCCTTGTCGCGCGCAATCGCCTGCGGATCATAGAGCCGCGACCAATGCACGGCCCCTGCGCCGGTCTCGTCTACCAGCGCGCGCAAAACCTCAAGCGCCGCCCCTCGGCGCAGGATCAGACGGCTGCCCACCCGCTCAAGGTCCCGCGCAAGAGAGGCCAGCGACAGACCCAACCGCCATTTCGGTGCCGCGCCGAGCTGCGCGACGCTCTCATCATGGATGAAAACAGGGATAACAGGCCCGCCGCCCGCGAGCGCCGCGCAGAGTGCCGGGTGGTCGGCCAGACGCAAATCGCGCCTGAGCCAGAGTAGTGTCGGTGATTTCTCGGTCATCCCCTGCCCCGGTCTTTTGGTGCATTACGGATCGGGAAGACAGACGGATCAAAGAATATCATCAAGTGCGGTCAGGAGTTTGTCCACTTCGGCACGGGTGGTGTAATGCACGAAACTCAGGCGCAACACACCGCGCTCCGGGTCCACGCCCATGGCCGTCAGAGGCCGCACCGCGTAGAAATCGCCGCCCCCCGCCATGATCCCATGCGCCGCCAGTTGCGCCGCCGCCTCGGCCCCCGGCCGGTTGAGGGCCACAGCCACGGTCGGTGCCTTTTGCCCGGCCTCCACCGGGCCGATCAACCGCGCGGAATTGCGATCCTTGAGGAAATCCAAAAGCGGCTGCAAAATTGCTGTTTCATGCCCACGCATGAGGTCATGCACACCCGCCGCCCGCGTTACGGCATCGCCCGTAATCCCGTGATGCGCCGCCAGATCGTCGATGTAATCCGCCATACCGGCACTTGCGGCCACCTGCGCATGATCTGGGCCTGCGGGCGTGAAGCGTTTGTAGAGCGTGCCCGCGTTGAAATAATGCGCCTGATTGGGCAAGAGATTGCCCAATTCCCGGCGGATCACCATGATGCCCTGATGCGGCCCATAGGTCTTGTAGGCCGAAAAAAGGTAAATATCCGGCCCCATGCCCCCCACATCGGGCAAGCCGTGCGGCGCATAGCTGACCCCATCGACACAAACAAAGGCCCCGGCGGCATGGGCCAGCGCCGTGATCTCGACCACCGGGTTGATCGCGCCCACTACGTTCGAGCAATGCGGGAAACATACCAACCGCACCCGGTCATCGAGCAGGTTTTCAAGGTCCGCAGGATCAAGTAGGCCGCTCTCGGGATTGATCTTCCACTCGCGCACCTCAAAGCCCGCATCCGCCAACCGCCGCCACGGCCCGGAATTGGCCTCGTGATCCTGATTGGTGACGATGATCGCATCGCCCGGCTCCATCCACTGCCGGAACGCTTGCGCGAGAACATAGGTGTTCTGCGTGGTCGAGGGGCCAAAACTCAGCTCATCCGTCGCCACCCCCATCATCGCCGCCAGCCGCGCCCGCGCCTCGTCCATCTCGGCGCCTGCCAGTTGGCTGGCCGCGTAGGGCGCATAGGGCTGCACCTTGCGTTGCCGGTAATACCGCTCCAGCCGCGCGATCACCGGGCCGCAGGTATAAGACCCGCCCGCATTCTCGAAGAATGCCTGCCCCGCAAGGCTTGGTTCCGCAAAGGCCGGAAATTGCGCGCGCACGAAATCTGTGTCGAGTGTCATACTTGTCCCCATTGTCCCTTTTGGCCGCCACAAAACAGCAAAGCCCCCCGACGCGCAAGCGCCGGAGGGCCTCAAGATGACAGTCATGGGAAGGTTAGAGGCTTTTCATTTCGCTCTGCAACCCGCGAAAGATCGCCCAGCACATGACCAAGAGCACCAGCGTGAACGGGAGACCCGTCGAAATCACCGCCGATTGCAGCGCGGCCAGACCGCCGCCGATCAAGAGGACAATCGCCACAGCCCCCTCGAAGATGCACCAGAACACCCGCTGCGGCACCGGCGCATCCACCTTGCCCCCCGCCGTGATCGTATCAATCACCAGCGACCCCGAGTCCGACGAGGTGACAAAGAACACCACCACAAGAATGATCCCGATGGTCGATGTGATCGTCGCCAGCGGCATGTTGTCAAGCATCTGGAAAAGCTGGAGTTCGAGCGGCGCATCTTTGGCCGCCTCATAGCCATCGGCAATCACCTGATTGAGGGCGGTGCCGCCAAACACGCTCATCCACAGCACACAGACCAGCGACGGAATAAGCAGCACGCAGATCACGAATTCGCGCACCGTGCGGCCCCGGCTGACGCGGGCGATGAACATGCCCACGAAGGGCGACCAACTGATCCACCACGCCCAATAGAACGCGGTCCAGCCCTGCATGAAATTCGTATCCTCGCGCCCAAAGGGATTGGACAGCGCCACGAGATTTTGCAGATAGGCCCAGAGGCTGTCGAAAAAGAACGTCAGCAGGAAAATCGGCCCGCCCACAAGGAACACAAAGACCAGCAAGAGGGCTGCCAGCCCCATGTTGATCTCCGACAGCACCTTGACCCCACCATCAAGGCCGCGCAGCACCGAAATGAGCGCAATCGCCGTGATGCCGGAAATCAGCAGCACCAGAAGAAGGCTGGAGTTTTCGCCGCCGCTCTTTGCCGTATTGCCATAGGCGATGCCCAGAAACGCGCGCGTGCCCTCGGCCGCATCCCCTGACCCGTAGAGAAAGGTCAGCCCCGAGGCCGCTTGCTCTGCGCCAAAGCCAAGCGAGGTGGCCAGACCAAAGAGCGTGGCAAAGACCGCCAGCGTGTCGATCACATGGCCCCACCAGCCCCAGACACGCTCGCCCAGGATCGGATAAAACGCCGAGCGCAGCGTGAGCGGAAGACCCTTGTTATAGCTGAAGAGCGCCAGCGCCAGGGCAACCACCGCATAGATCGCCCAAGGGTGCAGACCCCAGTGGAAAATTGTCGCCGCCATGCCCAAACGCGATGCCGCCTCGGAATCACCGCCAGCGGCGCCCAAAGGTGCCCAGTCGCTGCGCGCGCCGCCCTCCATCGCCGTGCCACCCAAGGCGCTTGAAAAATGGCTCATCGGTTCGGACACGCCAAAGAACATGAGGCCAATGCCCATACCGGCCGCAAAGAGCATCGCGAACCAGCCCAGATAGCTGTAATCCGGCGTGGCCTCATCCCCGCCCAGGCGCACCCGGCCATAGGGGCTGACAATCAGAAAGAGACAGAAGATCACGAAAACATTGGCGGCGCTCAGGAAAAACCAATCAAAGCCTTTCGTCACCGCCGCAAAGAGCCAGTCAAACACCGCCGCCGCCTGATCCGGCAGGGCCAGCGCGTAGAACACGAAAATCACGATGCTGAGGCCCGAGATGAAAAACACCGGGTTATGAATGTCGAGCCCGAATGGCCCCACCTGCGGCTGCACATTGTCCTGCCCGATCAAATAGTCGGTCTCGATCACGTCCGACTGCCCTTCGGGCGCGGGTATGCCTTGGTTGGTTGTCTCCTCGGCCATCTGGTCCCCTTTTTCTGTTTTTCGGCCGCCCGTCACATCCTGTCAGAGGACACAACCACCGCTCTGGGGCGGTGCGTGGCAGCGCATTGGTGTCATGCACGCAGCAAAAGCACCTGGCTATTCGCGCGCCGGGCATCTGATGCCCGTGTTGAACCGCCGCTTTTAGCAAGAAATCGCCGGGGATCGCAACCCGACCCCGCAAATCCTGTAACATTTGCGCCAATTGAATGTCGTAAAACTACACGACCATGGGAAATCACCCGGAATTTCAGGCCGCCGAAACGCTGCGCGACGTCATGGCCTCTGCAGCGCCCGATCACGGTAATAGGCCAGCACATAGAGCCGGATCGCCGTGGCCAACCCGGTCTCGATCCCGCGCCCTGCATCAATCTCGGCCGCCAAGACATTGAGCGCGATTGATTTTTCCTCGGCAATCTCGCGAAATGCCTGCCAGAACGCATCCTCGAGCGACACGCTGGTGCGATGACCGCGCAGCGTCAGCGAACGTTTGACCGGGCGCGCGCTCATCGTCGGTCAGCCTTCATTCGTCCGCCTCATCCCGGCGGTGCTGGTCCAGCATGGCGCGCGCCTTGTCGGCTTCGGCCTTTTCCAGCGCCTTTTGCGCCTTGGTCCGGCCAAACCGCGCGGCGTTTTCCTCCGCGCGGGCCTTGTCGGCGGCCCGCGCCTTTTGCTTGCGCACCCGGTTCAGATTGACCGGGCCCTCGCTCATTTCGGGCCGATCATGTCTTCGGGACGGACCACACGATCAAAGGTTTCGCCATCGACAAAGCCAAGCGCAATCGCCTCTTCGCGCAGCGTCGTGCCGTTCTTGTGCGCGGTCTTGGCGACCTTGGTGGCATTGTCATAGCCGATGGTGGGCGCCAGCGCCGTGACCAGCATCAGGCTTTCCTTCATCAGCTTGTCAATGCGCGGGCCATTGGCCTCGATGCCATTGAGCATCCGCTCGGTGAAGCTGTCGGCGGCATCGCCCAAAAGCTGCATGGATTGCAAGAGGTTATAGGCCATCATCGGATTGTAGACATTCAATTCGAAATGCCCCTGAGAGCCTGCAAACTTGATCGCGGCATCATTGCCCATGACATGCGCCGCCACCTGCGTCAGCGCCTCCGCCTGCGTCGGGTTGACCTTGCCTGGCATGATCGACGACCCCGGCTCGTTCTCGGGCAGGATCAATTCGCCCAAACCCGACCGCGGACCAGAGCCAAGAAAGCGAATGTCATTGGCGATCTTGTAGCAAGACCCGGCAACGGTCGCGAGCGCGCCGGACATGAACACCATCGCATCATGCGCTGCCAGCGCCTCGAACTTGTTCGGCGCGGTGACGAACGGCAGGCCCGTGATCTCGGCCATCTGCCCCGCCACGGTCGTATCCCAGCCCTTCGCCGTGTTCAGACCGGTGCCCACGGCGGTCCCGCCCTGCGCCAGCTCATAGATGCCGGGCAAGCACAGATTGACCCGCGCGATCCCCTGCCGGACCTGATGCGCATAGCCCGAAAACTCCTGCCCCAGCGTCAGCGGCGTGGCATCCTGCGTATGGGTGCGGCCGATCTTGATGATGTCCTTGAACTCTTCCGACTTGGCCTCGAGCCCCGCCAAGAGCTTGTGCAGCCCTGGCAAGAGCACGTCGCGCGCGGTCATGGCGGCCGCGATATGCATGGCCGTGGGGAAGGTGTCGTTCGAGGATTGCCCCATATTCACGTGGTCATTGGGATGCACCGGGTCTTTGGAGCCGATCACGCCGCCCAGAATTTCAATCGCCCGGTTGGCGATGACCTCATTGGCGTTCATGTTGGATTGCGTGCCCGATCCCGTCTGCCACACGACGAGCGGGAAATTGTCGTCGAACTTGCCCGCAATCACCTCTTGCGCCGCCTGAATGATGGCATCCGCCAGACGCGCATCGAGCTTGCCACTGGCCTTGTTGGCCTGCGCGCAGGCCTGCTTGATCACGCCAAGCGCACGCACGATGGCCACAGGCTGTTTCTCCCAGCCGATCGGGAAATTCAGGATCGAGCGCTGCGTCTGCGCCCCCCAGTATTTATCGCTGGGCACCTCGAGGGGGCCAAAACTATCGGTCTCGGTGCGGGTGGCGGTCATGGCAAGGCCTTTCGTGACGGGTTTGCCCCGTTCATACCGCAGTTTGGCAAAAGATCAATGCTGTATACGACGGAATACAAAGCCCTCAGGCCGCGACAAAGCGCCAGTTACTTGCGGAAACTGTCGAGCCGCACCACCTCGGCCTTGCCGGGGCTGGGATCATCATCGGGCGGATCGGTGTCGTCCAACTCGTCGATATCCTCATCGACTTCCTGCGTCTCGAACCGCAGACCGAATTCGACCGACGGATCGACAAAGGTCTGGATCGAGTCGTAGGGCACATAGAGCCGCTCTGGCGCGTCGCCGAAATTCAGCGTCACGGCAAAGCCGTCATTCGTGACCTTGAGGTCATCATACCAATGCTGCATCACCACCGTCATTTCCGACGGATAGCGCTGCTTCAACCAATCGGCGAGCTTGGCCTCGGGATGCTTGGTGTCGAAGGTGATGAAGAAATGATGCGCCCCCGGCAAACCCTCGGCCTGCACCTTGCTCAGCACCTCTTGGATGAGGCCGCGCATGGCACGATGCATGAGATTGCCGTAGTCGATTGAACGAGACATGTTTGACCCTTGGGGAATTGCTGCATGTCAGCATAGGGGATTCGAAGCAAAACAAAAGACCTGCAATGCGCCCCTCAGATCAAAACATGAACCACCCCCGCCAACGCCGCCATAAGCGCCAGAACCGGCACCATCGGCAGGTGCAACCCCAGCAGCAGAACGCCTGCGACCGCGACATAGACCGCATCACGCGGCGAAAAACTGCTGATCTCGGGGCGAGGTCCAAAGGCGCTCATCGTCACCTGTCCGAAGAGCACATGCAGCGCGAACCACACCGAAAGGTTGAGGATCACCCCCACAACCGCCGCCGAAATCCCGGCCAATGCCCCTTTCAGACGGGGCCGCGCAAGGATACGCTCGATATAGGGCGCGCCTGTGAATATCCATAAAAAGCAGGGAATGAACGTGACCCAGAGCGTAAGACAGGCCGCCAGCACCGCCATCCCGACCCCGCCCTGCGCATAGCCCGCCAAGAGGCCCACAAACTCGGTCACAAGGATCAGCGGCCCCGGCGTGGTCTCGGCCAGCCCGAGCGCGTCGATCATCTCCGCCGTGCTGAGCCAGCCCTTGGTCGCCACCACCGTTTCGGTCATATAGGCCAGCACGGCATAGGCGCCGCCAAAGGTCACGACCGCCAACTTGCTGAAGAAAAGCGCCAGATCGGTCAGGAACTCGGCACCCATACCCCAGGCCAGCAGCACCGGCGCCGCCCAGAGCGCGCCCCAGACAAGTGCTGTCGTCACGGTCTGCGACAGCGGCACAGGGACAGGTGCGTCAAGCCCCGGCTCGGCCCTCACCCCCCGATGCGACCACCACCCCCAGAGCGCCGCCGCCGCGATGATGAGCGGAAAGGGAACCGAGAGAAAGAACATCGCGACAAAGCCCAAGCCCGCCAAGACCCAAGACGCCCGGCCTTTGAGCGCGCGCTGCGCAAGCTTCAAGAGCGCTTGCAACACGATCACCACGACCGCCGCCTTGATGCCCAGAAAGACCGCCTGCACCAGTGGCAGATCGCCGTAAGTGGCATAGCCAAGGCCAAGCGCCATAATCACCGCCGCGCCCGGCAGCACAAAGAGAAGCCCCGCGATCAGCCCGCCCAATACTCCGCGCAGCCGCCAGCCCGCATAGGTGCTGAGTTGCATCGCCTCTGGCCCCGGCAAGAGCATGCAAAACGACAGCGCGCCCAAGAATTGCTGCTCGCTCAGCCAGCCGCGCCGTTCGACCAATTCGTCATGCATCATCGAGATTTGCGCCGCAGGCCCGCCAAAGCTCAGGAGGCCGATACGGGCAAAGCTGCGGAAAAGCTGGCTTGTGGATACATCCGTCATCTCTCACCCCCGCGCGGCTGGCCAGTCATGGCCCTCGTCAAATCCATCACGCGCCCAGCGATAAAGCGCATCGTAAAGCGTCATACCAGCGTCCAACTGCGCAAGATCATCGCGATATTGCCGCGACAGCCCCACCGAAATCGCCAGCAACCCTGCCGCTACCGGATGCAGATCATGTCTGTTGGTATCCGCCCCGCGCACGACAGCGGCCAGCCGCTGCAACGCGGGCGAGGTCAAACCAAAGCTCTCAAGCATGGTGTCGAATGTGCAGGTCTCGCCACGGTGACTGAAATAAACGCCCTCGATGTCAAAGGGCGTCGCCCCAAAACGCTCGGCCACGCCCAAGACTTCGGAGGGCGAGACAAAGAGAAACCGCGCGGAGGGATCAACAAACCGCCGGATCAGCCAAGGACAGGCGATCCGGTCCACCTTGGGCCTGTGGCGTGTGACCCAGAGGGTTGCCCCCTCGACCGGCGCAGGCACCGCTGCAACAGGCACGCAGAGCGTCTCCTCGGCCGCGCGCCAGGCTTGGATACCGCCCTGAAGATACTCGGCCTTCTCCCCCTCGCACGCGAGCAAGGCCACCATCCCCTGACTGAGTTTCAGCCCCTTGTGACAGACGATGACCGCGCGGCGCCCCTCAAGATGCACGATCAACCCCCTGATATCGCTGTGGGAATGACGGATAGATCCGGGAATTACAGACGGATCTGTCTCAAAATCCTCTGGTAGACGAATATCGACGATGACCGGGCAATCGGGCGTGCCGATCAGCCGATTGAGCTGCGATACGGTGATTTCAGTGGTGGCAGGCATGGCACATCCTCTGGGATTTCAGTGGATGCGACTTTGGGCCTTGGCCTCACGGGGCAGTCGCGTGAGGCCCCATGCCGCTTTTTGCACGCAAGGGGCGAACTCTGTCAAGGCTGGTGTGAAAGTGCAGGCTTCTGTTGCCAGGTGCCTGCGAACCCCGCCTTACGCGGCTAAGCGCAAGGACTTAAGTTTCGGTTTGGTTACTGCTTACGCAGCAACGGCCACCGGAGCACGGTTGTCGTTTGCAACTGTACGTTTCGGACCGATAACGGTGGTACCTCACCGGGACAAAGCATAACCCCTTTAGACGTTCGTCGATCCTATTTCGACCCCATGATCCCCAAATGAAGGATGTTTGGTGGAGTCGCCGGGTACCGCCCCCGGGTCCGATCCGCTTATTACGAGCGCGTTTATGTCCATAGTCCGCTTGCGCGGACAACCCATACATAGGCGCTCTGATGCTGCTTGCAAAGGGGTGTCGGATCAGCGCGGCAAAAGTTTCAGCCAGATGCCATCGCGCCCGCGCACCGTCAGATGCGCCACCGGCATGGGCGGGCGCCCCTCGACCGGGCTCAGGCGATAGGCCCGCACCAGCATCGCAAGCAAGAGCGGCCCCTCGATCATCGCAAACCCCGCCCCGGTGCAGACCCGCTGCCCGGCGGAAAACGGAATGAACGCCTCGCGCAGACAGGTCTTGCCATTCTCGGTGCCATAACGCGCCGGATCGAACCCGTCGGGATTGTCCCAGAGCCGCTCGTGCCGGTGCAGATGCCAAGGGCTGATCACCACCTGCGCGCCGGGCGCGATGTCTCGGTCGCGGAACCGCTCGGGACAGGCCGTCTCGCGCACCATCATCGGCACCGGCGGATAGAGGCGCAGCGTCTCGCGGAACACATCGCGGGTGATGCGCAACTGCGCCATATCGCCAAACTCCGGCGCGCGGGTGCCAAAGACCGCCTCTGCCTCGGCTGCAACCTTGTCTTGCCACTCCGGATAGAGCGCCAGCAGATAGAGCGCCCAAGCCAGCGCCGACGCACTGGTTTCATGCCCCGCGAGAAAGAAGATCGCGACCTGATCGACCATTTCCTCGGTGTCAAACCGCGCCTCGGTTTCCGGGTCCGCGGTGGTCATGATCTTGGTCGCCAGATCATCCGGCGCGGTCCCCGCCGCAATCTCGGCCTGCCGCCGCGCGGTCAATTCCGTGATCAACCCCCGGATGGTCCGCGCCGTCACCCGCGTCTGACGGCGGTGAAAGCGTGGAAACCAACGCGGCAAGGGGATGAACGCCGCCAGATTCAGCACCGGTTGCGTGCGTTGATGCGCCTTGAAGGCGTCAAACACCCGCGCCGCCGTTGCATCCTCGATCGGCAGCGAAAACAGCGTGCGAAAGATCACATCGGCGGCGGCGTGGCTGGTGTGAAACTCGATTTCAAGGGGCGTGCCCTCGGCCAGAGGGGCGAGGCGCGACACCGCCCCCTGCCCGGCTGTCACCATCGCCGCGAACGTATCGCGCAGCCTCCCCCCCTCAAACGCGGGGTCGATGATACGGCGTTGGCGCTTCCATTTCTCGCCATTGGTGACAAAGACCGAACGTCCCAAGAGAGGCCGCAACCCCTCGGAGACACGCGCGGATTTCGGGAAATCATCCGGGCGCGTGCGCAGCACCAGATCAACCAAGGCCGTATCGTTGCAGAGATAGGATCGAAAGAACGGCGTGCGAAATTCGGCCATCCACGCACGGTAGAGCCGCGCCGGCTGTGCCGAGAGGATATCGGCGCGAAAGAGCCGCAGGTAGCGCCAGAGCGACACAGCATCGGGGCGCGCGGGCGGCTTGGGCGGGATCATGGCGCAAGGCTCGTGTAACGCGAGGTGGCGCGCTCGATCCGGCTTTTGGACGGTTGACGGTCACTGAACCGATCCGCCAGCGTCAAAGGCCCCGCCGTAATGCGGAAATAATCGTAATCCTTGGGCCGGTCAAAGGCGCAAAGATATTGAAAATGCAGCCGGAAAAACCGCCAACGCAAGGATTTCCACCGCTCGGGACTCAGCGTTTGCGTAAACGCCGCCGAAATCACCAGCGGCCAGCGCTTGTCCGCCGGGGCCACGCCAGACACGGCCACCGGATCGCAGAGCGCAAAGGCGCAGCCATCGCCGGGCGCGGTAACATCGACCCAAGTCAGCGTGTCCTGCGCGCTCAGATAGGCCAGATCCGCCCGCAGCCGGTGTGCGCGCGGTAGAAACGATACCATAGGCACCACCTGCCCAAGGCTCAGGAACGACAGCACCGGGCCATGGTCGGGCACCTGCCCGCCCCGGATCAGATCCGCCAGAATCGACACCCCCAGATGCGCCCCCGACGAATGGCCAACGACCAGCACCTCGTCGCACTCCCCCAGCAAAGCCTGCGCAATCTCGGCGGTGAATTCTGCCATCCGCGCCTCCAACTCGGGCGGGTTGGCCCCCAGATACCGCGCGGAATAGGCATAGTCATGCATCAGGTAATAGGCAAAAAACCGGCCATCCAATCGCCGGAACCATTCGAGTATGAAAGGCACGACCAGCAGACCGCCCCACGCCGCCCAAGGCTGCCAGAGCGCCAGCGCGCGCCCCAATCCCCAGGCCACCAGAAGCGCAATTCCAAGCTGGACCAGCAAAAACCCCACCGGATAGAGCGCCGCGATCACCGGCCCCTTGCGCAATCGCATCAACCGAAAGAGCGCGCCGGTGCCGATATAAATCGCCGCCGTGCGGATCAATTGCGCATAGGTGGCCCAAATGCCCTGATCCATGCTGCCTTTGACGATATCGGACCAGACCAGCACCTCGAACGTGCTCTCGACCTCGGCGTCTTCTATCTGCGCGCTCACGGCCCAGCCGAACCGCGCTTGAGCTTTGGCAGGCAACACTTTGATTTCATATCCGGAAAGACCCGCCTGTCCCGCGCTTTCCTTGCGATAAAGCTCGCGGTAGCGGCGCGGCGGGATGGGGTCATAGCCGGGGATGTAAAACACGCGCCTGCGGCGCACAGTCGCGTTAACAGGGGCCTTGCTGCTCATGTCCAACCTCTTGTTGACCAGAGCCTAGCGCGAAAATCTGGCAAGCGTAAGGCGTTATCCAAGCACCGCAAGGGCCGGGAATGTTTCCAGAAGCCAGAAGGAAAAGGCCGAAAACCCGCCCGTCAGCATCAAGAGCCCGATAGTCCAGAGCAAGAGGCCCATGACCCGCTCGATCTGCTCCATATGGCGCTTCATCCAGCCCATCAGCCCCTGCAGGCGCGGCAGGAACGCCGCAACGAGCAGGAACGGCACGCCAAGCCCGATAGCATAAATCGCCAAGAGCATCGTGCCCCGCGCCACCGACCCTTCCGACGCCGCCAAGGACAGGATCGCGCCCAGTTGTGGGCCGATGCAGGGCGTCCAGCCAAAGGCAAAGGCCAGCCCGAGGATATAGGCGCCAAAGGAAGAACCCCCCCGATCCCCCGCATCAATCCGCGCCTCGCGGTCCAGAAATCCGATTCGGTAAACGCCCACGAAATGCGCGCCAAAAATCATCACAAGAACGCCCGCTATCGTATTGAAATAGCTCTGGTATTGCAAAAACACCGTGCCAATGGCAGAGGCCGTGAAGCCCAGAAAGATAAAGACCGTGGACAGACCCAGCACGAAAAAGAGCGCCGGCACCACGGCGCGCGCCCGGCTCTGCCCGCTCTCGGACAGATCATTC
>NZ_JAGPVV010000157.1 GCF_018066915.1 Roseovarius sp. | reverse complement strand
GCTGAGTGGGGCACACCGTTCGCCCTTGCCCCGTTTGACGCCATCAAGGACGCGGATTTCGCGCCTGCGTTCGAGGCAGCACTTGCCCAAGCGCGCGCCGAAGTTGCGGCGATTGCGGATAATCCGGAACAGCCCACCTTTGCCAACACGGTCGAGGCCCTGGAGGCCTCGGGCAAAGGGTTGGACCAGGTGCTGTCGGTTTTCTACACGCTTGCAGGTGCGGACAGCAATCCAAAGCGGCAGAAATTGCAGCGCGAATTTGCGCCTAAACTCGCGGCTTATTCTTCGGAACTCTATGGAAACAAATCGCTTTTTGCACGGGTCGAAACCCTGTGGGCAGCGCGCGACACGGCTGATCTGACACCGGAAGAGGCGCGTCTCTTGATGCTGACGCACCGGGGGTTCCGCCGCTCTGGCGCGGCTCTGACCGGCGCGGAAGAAGCCCGGATGCGCGAGATCATGGCGCGGTTGGCGCAACTGGGGACCGCATTCACACAGAACCTGCTGGCGGATGAGGCCGGGTGGCATATGGAATTGGCCGAGGCTGATTTGGAGGGATTGCCTGATTTTCTGGTCGATACCGCCCGCGCGGCGGGGCGCGAAAAGGGGCAGGAACGGCCGGTTATCACCCTCTCGCGGTCGTTGATCGTGCCATTCCTGCAATTCTCGCCCCGTCGCGATTTTCGAAAAAAGGCATATGAATCATGGGTTTCGCGTGGGGCCATGGGCGGTGAGACCGACAATCGCGAGGTGGCCGCCGAGATTTTGCGCCTGCGCGCGGAGCGGGCGGCGTTGCTGGGGTATCAGAGCTTTGCCGCTTACAAGCTGGAAACCGAGATGGCCAAGACACCAGAGGCGGTGCGTGACCTCTTGATGGCGGTCTGGGAACCGGCCAAGGCGCAGGCGGAGCGGGATGCCGCGCGCCTCACAGAAATGATGCAAGCCGATGGAATCAATGGAGAATTGGAGCCGTGGGACTGGCGCTATTATGCCGAAAAGCGGCGGCAGGCCGAGCATGATCTGGATGAGACCGCGCTCAAACCTTACCTGTCGCTGGAGGGGATGATCGCAGCGGCGTTTGGTTGTGCCAATCGACTGTTCGGATTGGAGTTTCGCGCCCTTGATGTGGCGCTCTATCACCCCGATTGCCGGGCCTGGGAAGTGACGCGAAATGGCAACCATGTCGCTGTTTTCATTGGGGATTATTTTGCTCGCGGGTCCAAGAGATCGGGGGCTTGGTGCTCGGCGATGCGGGGTCAGGCCAAGCGGCCAAAGGTGCAGGGGCCGGTGGTGATCAATGTCTGCAATTTTGCCAAGGGCGATCCGGCGCTGCTGAGTTATGACGATGCGCGCACGCTCTTTCACGAGTTTGGACATGCCCTGCACCAGATGCTGTCGGATGTGAATTATGAAAGTATTTCAGGGACTTCCGTGGCGCGGGACTTTGTCGAACTGCCTTCGCAGCTCTATGAGCATTGGCTGGAAGTGCCCGAGGTGCTGGAGCGTTATGCCACCCATGTCACGACAGGTGAGGCTATGCCACGGGAATTGCTGGAGAAATTGCTGAAGGCCGCGAATTTCGATCAGGGGTTTCAGACGGTGGAATATGTGGCCTCTGCCCTCGTCGATCTGGCGTTCCACGAGGGCGAAGCGCCCACGGACATCATGGCCAAGCAGTTGGAAGTATTGGATAATCTCGGCATGCCGAGGGCCATTACCATGCGTCATGCGAGCCCACATTTCGCACATGTCTTTTCCGGGGATGGGTATTCCAGCGGCTATTACAGCTATATGTGGTCCGAGGTGATGGATGCGGATGCTTTTGCCAGTTTCGAGGAAGCCGGCGGAGCCTTTGATGCGGAGCGGGCCAAGGCCTTGGAATCGCACATTCTTTCGCGCGGGGGATCAGAGGACGCGGAAGCGCTCTATCTCCAGTTCCGGGGGCGGATGCCGGGGGTCGCGGCGCTGCTCAAAGGGCGCGGATTGGCGGCGTGAGGCTTGTAAGCTCTGTAAGGTTCGACAGGTGATTATGTAAGGTCCAAGGGGGGATTGGGGGCGCGGCCCCCGTCCCGGATTTAATCCGGGACTCGCCTGAGGTCGTTCATACTAGATATAGTGCAGTTCAGATCGTCTGATCGTAATCGCCAACGCCCGGTTCGGTGCGGATGACCGCATCGAGATCGGCGAAGATGGCGCGCATTTCGGCGTCGCTTGCGCTGCTCTCGCACACGACCACGAGGTTCGGGGTGTTGGAAGAAGCGCGCACGAGACCCCAAGAGCCATTGTCGAGAATGACGCGGGCACCATTGACGGTCACGACCTCTTTGATCGCGCGCCCGGCGAGGGGTTCACCTGCGGCGTGGCGCGCAACGAGTTTGGCGACGATGCGGTCGAGCACGACGTATTTCTCGGTATCGGCGCAATAGGGTGACATGGTGGGGGTCGCGTAGGTCACGGGCAGCGCGCGGCGCAGGTCGGACATAGACATCGACGGGTTGCGGTCCATCAGTTTGCAAATCTCGACCGCGACGCGCATGCCGCAGTCGTAACCGCGTCCGATGGGTTCGGCGAGGAAGTAATGCCCCGATTTCTCAAAGCCTGCGAGCGCGCCCAATTCCTTGACCCGGCGTTTCATGTG
>NZ_JAGPVV010000153.1 GCF_018066915.1 Roseovarius sp. | reverse complement strand
ACGACAATGAAGGGCACACCCGGCAATGTAGCCCCAATCGCGGCTCCGGTCGGGAGTTGAATATCCGCCAGGTACCATTCAGAAGGCAGCGATAAGGGGCCACGTATATCGGCGGTGAGAATTGGTGCTCCCATAGCTGTTCTGTCTCCAGGCAACGCCCAAGCATCGAGGCTGACCTTGGGCGAGGTCATAAACAGCTCGGGCAAAAAAGGTCGGTCTGACAAGCCGGACAGGTCACTCTGGCGACTCTCGGGTTGAAGATCGTTCAGAAACGCTTGAGCAAGTCTGAGACTATCGACGGGTCTCCAGGCTGCGATCATTCTCTCATCCGCGATCAACAGATCGGGTGAGCCTCTGCCGCGCCCGCCTTCGGATACCAGACCAAGCCACGCGTTGACACCTGCGGCATATGCGTCGAGCGCCTGGGCTGTCGAAGGCTCGACTTCGAACGTCTGGTCAAGTGGCAACAAGGCTTGCGCTGCCCGCCTTGCCCGCAATAACTGGCCAAGCCTGTCCTGAGCGTGAACGAAACCAAGCGCGAAATAGGCGTCCGGAGCGGAGTCTGCAGAAATGTGCGGTATGGCCGCAGCATCTCGCAGAATATCGACTGGACCTTCGATACCCGCAACACTGAAATCCTCGTCATAGTCGGGGACGGAGGCGCGCAAAAGAAAGTAGACGACACCGGATACGGTCAGTCCTAATGCAAAAACCGCCAGGAGCAAGTACAGTAATATGTTGAATAGTCGTTTCAATTCGTTGCCGGTGCCAAAGTAATCTCAAGACGTGATGCGCAAGAGGATCACCGAGGCGAAAAAAGCGAGCAGGCCGAAAGCAATACCGAAGCTTGTCGCGTATTGAAGTATATCCAGGCGGTTCCCTTTCCGCCGTTGCGCCAGATAGCCACCCCAGAGCGCCCCTCCGACAAAGCCTGCGAGCACCAGCATCACGATTCCTCCGATTTTGATTTTTCTGAATTGAAACGTCGTCTGACCAATCCGACGGTAAAGGCTAGAGCCCAGACCGCACAGATGAGCGCCAGCGATGTCCAATCACCGAAACGTGCGTAAGGTGTGGGCGCAAGCGCTGTCGGCAGGCTGGCATCTATGACTCCAGTTTGTCCGGTCTCGAGGCGCGCGATGATCTCTCCCTTGGCGTCGATGATCGCGGAAATCCCGGTGTTGGCCGCCCGGACTACAGGAAGCCCTTCTTCGACCGCGCGCATGCGCGCGGAGGCGAGGTGCTGCTCGGGTCCGATGCTGGTCCCGAACCAGGCATCATTTGTGGCGTTGAAAATCCAGTCGGGGCGAAAAAGGTCATCGACTACCTGGCCCGGAAAAATGATTTCGTAACAGATCGCCACCGCGACCAGAGGCGCACCCGGGATCGCCAGCGTGCGTGGCCCTGGTCCTGGCGTGAAATCACCCAAACCTTCGGTCAGCCGCTCGATCGGCAGCCAGCCTCTCAGGGGCACATATTCCCCGAACGGAACAAGATGATGTTTTGCATATCCCGTCAGAATTTCGCCGCTGCCGTCATAGGCTTGAACCGTGTTGAAATATCGGGTTCCCCCATCGCCCTCTACGCGGTCAGGCACGCCTGTCAAAAGGATCCTGCCGTCTGGCAGAACCGTGGATAGCCGCCTACGCGCCAAGGCGTCCTCGTCCAGAAAACCGGGAAAGGCCGTTTCCGGCCACAGCAACAGGTCGAAGCGTCCAGGTTGCGCCGACAAGCCCAAATATTTCTCCAGCGTTCGCTCGCGGCTGCCCGGTGCCCACTTCTCGACTTGCGGCACATTGCCTTGGACGATGCGCAAAGCGCTGTCCGTCGGAGGCACATTCGTCCCTAAACGCAGCGCGCCGCCACCCCAGAGGCCCATCACCACAACGGCGAAGAGCACGAGAACAGGCACGCGTCTGTTTGGTGCCGCCACAATCAACACACCGGGCAACAGCCCTATAAAGACCGTGAGAAAGCTCAGCCCATAGCTTCCTACCCAGGCGGCGGGTTGGCGCAGAGCGGCGTGTTCGACAAGGGCATAAGCGGCAAGGTTCCAGGGAAACCCTGTCAGGACATGACCACGCAGCCATTCTGCGGCAACCCAGCAGGTTGCAAGCAGAAGACCTGCCGTAGTGTCGCCGACAGCACGGCGCTGCATGATGGTGGCAAATAACATCGCCGCAATCGCCGGGAAAATGGCCAGTCCGGCGGACAGTCCCGCGACTGCCGGGATCGCAAGGGCACCGAAACGTTCGGAATCGACGTAAAAGCTCTCGGCGATCCAGGAAACTCCAAACCCGAACTGGCCCATTCCGAAGACCCAGCCGATGAAGAAGGCAGGCGCTGTCGAAACCTGCCGGAGGACGAGAAAGAGTGCTGAGAAGGCGACTGGAACAACGATGAGCCATGAGAATGGTGGAAGGGTTAAAACCGTTAAACCGCCCGCTGCAAAGCTAATCCCTGATCGCAGGGGAATGTAACGGCCACGACCCGTCAGTGGTCGCAAGCCCGCCATCATGTGCCTGTTTTCAACTTGGCGCTCAACCAAGGGGCTATGAGCAGTAGGCCCACGCCACTGACCACGAAAACATCCGCCATGTTGAAGGCGGGCCAATGCGTGGATCCGACATAGAAATCGAGGAAGTCCGTCACACTCCGAAACCGGATGCGGTCGAGGACGTTGCCGAGCGCGCCACCGATAATCGCACCATAGGCGATAGCCTCAACCGGGTTGGCAGTGCGCACCAACATGACGGTCAACCAGCCGCAGACAGCGAGGGCCAACGCCGTAAGGCTCCACCATGGCGCGCCACCAAGTAATCCGAATGTCACGCCATCGTTGCGCAGGTAGATGAGATTGAAACCGGGAAAGACCGGAATTCCGGCGCTCAAATCTGCCGCATTGGCGACGACAATTGCTTTTGTCACCTGAT
>NZ_JAGPVV010000152.1 GCF_018066915.1 Roseovarius sp. | reverse complement strand
CCTATAATTGGGACGGCGACGAAGGCCTGCCCTCGGACAGCCGCCATTTCGGCCATCTCGCCTATGCAACCAGCAATATCTACCAGCTCTGCCAGCACCTGATGGACAATGGCGTCACCATCAACCGCCCGCCGCGCGACGGGCGCATGGCCTTTGTGCGCAGCCCCGACAATATCTCGGTAGAGCTTTTGCAAGAGGGTGACGCCCTGCCCCCGGCAGAGCCCTGGACCAGCATGGAGAATATCGGTCATTGGTGAGGCTTGCGGCCCTTCTTTTGGCCGCGCTCCTCGCGGCCCCGGCGCAAGGTGCCTGCCGCCTTGCGTTGGTGCTCGCCCTCGATGTGTCCTCATCGGTCGATGAGGCGGAATATGCCCTGCAACGGGTGGGCCTCGCCTCGGCGCTTGATACGTCCGAAATCCGCACGGCGATCCTGCGCGGCGGGGCGGGCGATGTGGCGCTGGCGGTCTATGAGTGGAGCGGCCGCTTTCAGGACAAGCTGCATCTCGACTGGACCCTGCTGCGCTCTGATGGCGACATCACCGGCGCGGTGGCGGTGCTGGCGGGCATGCAACGCTCGACCAGCGATTATCCCACCGGCCTCGGCTCGGCGTTGGGCTATGGGGCGGCGCTGATGGCGCGCGCGCCGCGCTGCGACCGGCAGGTGATCGACGTGTCGGGCGACGGGATCAACAATCAGGGCTTCGGCCCGGCGCTCGCCTACAAGCATTTTCCCTTCGACGGCATCACCGTGAACGGCCTCGTGATCGAGGGGCACGATCCGCAGGTCACGCAGTATTACCAACGCGAAGTGCTCTACGGACCGGGCGCCTTTCTTGAAGTCGCGCAAGGTTTCGAGGATTTCGAGCGCGCCATGTCGCGCAAGCTCTTTCGCGAAATCAACGATCTCATGCTTGGCGCCCTGCCCCATGATGGCCCCTTGCCTCAATAGATATAGCGGATCTGATCCGTCCAATACCGCTCCACCCGGCGCAAAGAGGCGGTGATCTGGTCAATCCCATCGGGCCCCAGCACGCCGCGCCCCTCCAGCCCCTCGGCATGGCGCGCAAAGAGATCGCCCACCAGATCGCGGATATTGCGCCCCTTTTCCGTCAGCCGCACCCGCACCGACCGGCGATCCGCCTCGCAGCGCTGATGGTGCATATAGCCCATATCCACCAGCTTCTTGAGATTGTAGCTGACGTTGCTGCCCTGATAATAACCGCGCGTTTTCAACTCCCCCGCTGTCACCTCATGGTCGCCGATGTTGAACAGCAAGAGCGCCTGCACCGCGTTGATTTCCAACACGCCGACGCGCTCGAACTCATCCTTGATGACATCCAGCAAAAGCCGGTGCAGGCGTTCCACGAGGGACAGCGCGTCCAGATAGCTGCTGATAAAGGCGCTCTGAACGGCGCCCGTGGTCAGGGGGCTGTGATAGCTCATGTCGGTCTCCGTGCGATACTGCTCGCAGGGGACCATCTGGCAAAAACCCGAACATTCGGTAAATCGCGGCCAAACCGCCTAAAATGCGATCTACTTTCCCCCGCTGGCCTCTGCCGCAATCTCGGCCACCAGGGGGGCAAAGCGCGCAGGCGGTGCGGCTTGTCCCGTCACCCATTGATAGAGATCCTGATCGTTCTCGCACAAGAGCGCGTCGAACCCGTCCAAAGCGGTCTTGTCCATCCCCTCGAGCCGCGCTTCGGCATAGCGGCTCAGGATGATGTCCATTTCCTTGATTCCCCGGCGCATCGCCCGCATGCGCAGGCGCTTGATCCGGTGGGCGTGCGGCTCATCGGCGCCGCCCGGTGCCTCGACAGGGGCCTCACTCACCGGCTTCTTCCCGCAATTTGGCGCGCAACGTCTTTTCCAGCCGCCCGAGGCGGTCGGTCGAACGGGTCATCTGCGCGCGGATGTCGCGGATTTCGGTCAGCATATCCATCACATCGCGTGACAACTCACCCATATCAGGCGCGCCCGGTCCGTCGCCTTCGCCCGACAACAGCCACAAGAGCGAGACATTGAGCATCCCCGCCATCATCGACAGCTTGTTGGCGCGCGGCTCCGACAGGTCGTTCTCCCAAGACTTGAGCGTCTTGAGCTTGACGCCCAACCGTTTCGCAAGATCGGCCTGGCTCATGCCAGAGCGCTCGCGCGCGCCTGTTACACGGTCGCCAAAGGTGGTGGCGTCGGGGTCAAACCAGCCGTCGGTGGTGTCAGCGGTCATTGTCTTCCTTTCCAGTGATCGGGCTTGATCGCGCCCTGACCGCAGCCTAAGACATTCCACGAGTGAATTCAAACCGGAGCCGGCCATGTCCCGTCTTTCCGCGACATTGTCGCGCGTCAAACCCTCGCCCACCATCGCCGTGACCACCAAGGCCCAGGAACTCAAGGCTGCGGGGCGCGACGTGATCGGCCTCGGCGCCGGAGAGCCGGATTTCCCGACACCCGCGCATATCCGCGCCGCAGGCATCCGCGCCATCGAAGAGGGCAAGACCAAATACACCGCCGTTGACGGCATCCCAGAGCTAAAGACGGCAATCTGCGCCAAGTTCAAACGCGACAACGGGCTCGACTATACCCCGGCGCAGGTCAGCGTCGCCTCGGGCGGCAAGCAGATCCTCTACAATGCACTCATGGCCACGCTCAACCCCGGCGACGAGGTGCTGATCCCCGCGCCCTATTGGGTCAGCTACCCCGACATGGTGCTGCTCGCGGGCGGCGAGCCGGTGATTGCGTCTGCGGGCATCGAAACCGGGTTCAAGCTCACGCCAGAGGCGCTCGAGGCGGCGATCACGCCCAAAACGCGCTGGTTCATCTTCAACTCGCCCAGCAATCCCACCGGCGCGGGCTATACTTGGGACGAGCTGAAGGGGCTGACGGATGTGCTCCTGCGCCATCCGCAGGTCTGGATCATGACCGACGACATGTATGAACATCTGGCCTATGACGGCTTTGAATTCTGCACGCCAGCACAGGTGGAGCCGGCGCTCTATGACCGCACACTCACCTGCAATGGTGTGTCCAAGGCCTATTGCATGACCGGCTGGCGGATCGGCTATGCGGCGGGGCCGCAGGATCTGATTGCCGCGATGCGCAAGATCCAGTCGCAGAGCACCTCGAACCCCTGCACCATCAGCCAATGGGCCGCCGTTGAGGCGCTCAATGGCAGCCATGATTTCATCGCCGAGAACAACACCGTCTTTGCCCGCCGCCGGGATCTGGTGGTCCAGATGTTGAACGAGGTCGAGGGCATCGACTGCCCCACCCCCAACGGGGCCTTTTACGTCTACCCGTCCATTGCCGGTCTCATTGGCAAGACCAGCGCGGGCGGCGCAAAAATCACCGATGACGAGGCCTTTGCCACGGCGCTGCTCGAGGAAACCGGCGTCGCCGTGGTCTTTGGCGCGGCCTTTGGCCTATCCCCGAATTTTCGGATCAGCTATGCAACCTCAGATGAAGCGCTCAAAGAGGCCTGCACGCGGATACAGTCATTCTGCAAAGGGCTGAGCTAGGGGGACGGATGGCGGGTGATCTGCCGGATTATTATTTCAGGGTCCGTGAAAACGGGGCCTTCGTGTTTCGGGTCGATACCGAGAACCGGCAGCGCCGGATCGAGATGGAGCAGATCGCCACCGTCAATATCCGCAAATCCGAAATCAAGCCGCATGGCGAACGCGCCCTGACCGACGCCGATATCACTGCCATCACTGCATGGATGGAAGAGCGGCTCAAGCTGGTCGAATACCGCGACATCGACGATATCCTGCGCGCGGTCGATTATCTCAACACCACGACCCATTGGGTGCAATCAAAGGCGACCGATGACCAGCTCGAGCAAGTGACGGATGCGCTCCTTCTCGCAATGCACGACCTGCGCTCGGTATTGGTGCGCAAAAAGGCGGACCGCCTGCTCAAGGGCGAGTGAGGCGGCGGGGGCACTTAAGATGACCTTCGCGGCAATCACCAAGCTGCGCGGTCGCTGGGCCGGGGACTAGCGAAGCATCAGGAGTGGCTGCCACTTTATGCCAGCCAAGTCAGTGCGACCTATCAGCGATGCGCTCCCTCTCAAAATCGCTAGGCCGCGCGACGGCCCAGCGATCGCGCGGCGCCCTTCGGGCTTGATTCCGCGCGGGCGTGACTGAGAAAAACTCTGGCCCCCCTCACCGCGAGCAACTCGCCCCGCCCAGCACGCAGAACTTGGCGCAATGGGGATGGTTCAGCGGCACATCGCGCTCGGCCTCGGCCAGTGTCTCGCCCAATTCGAACTCGGGCGCATAGGGCAACAACGTGCAGGCCACAACCGCAGGCCGCGCCGCCCCCTTGCGTTTCACCACCATACGCGACGAGGCGCACATGATGTCCTCGGGCCGCTTGCCCAGAATGTCCCAACAGGCCGTGGTGATCTCGGGCACTTCGGCTCCTTCATCCATCTCGGGAAAGAGCACGGTCGCGCCCGGATCATGGGCATCAATCGCAAACCCATGTTCCGCGTAGAACGCCGCATAGCCCGCGCGCGAGGACGCCTCGCTCTCGCCCCAGACGGTGCGCCCGGCCACGGTCATGCGCACACCATGATCCCGCAACCAGCACATACCTTCCAGCGTCCTAGCGAATGCCCCCGCACCCCGCTCCTCGTCATGGAGCGCCTCAGACCAGTGATCGACCGAAATCCGCAAAGTCAGCTTGTCGCCCCAGGCCTTGACCAATTCCAAGAGCCCCATACGCATCGTCTTGCGCATCATCGGGCGCATCGCATTGGTCAGGATCAGCACCTCAAACCCCGCCTCAAGCGCCGCCCGCGCCATGCCGATCATCTCGGGGTTCATGAAGGGCTCGCCACCGGTAAAGGCGATCTCGCGCAGCGGCCAACCCCGATCACGCACCTGGGCCAGATACTCCCGCACCTCTGATTCGGTGATGTAGACCAACGCATCATTGCTGGGTGAGCTCAGAATATAACAGTTGCGGCACTCGATATTGCAGAGCGTGCCAGTGTTGAACCACAGCGTCTCGGGATGGCTCAGCGGCACCGAGGCACGCATCTCGCCCTTGGCGGTGCGCGCAGGGTCCTGAAACTTGCCCTGATTGGCCGGGCCGGTAACGGTATCTTTCATAAGGTCATCCACCTTGCTGTTTGTCTTTTCTCACCTATCGCTCCCGCACTGGCAAGAGAAGCGTTCTGACGCCATTGTGAAGACGCCCCAACATGTTAGAGTTGCCCCGGCAGATGCCGCGCCCGAAAAACGGGCGGATGACGAGCAAAGGAGATGGACCATGGCCTCTCGGGTGATCCCGGTCGATCCCTTCGATCTGGTGATATTTGGCGGCACCGGCGATCTGGCGCGACGCAAGATATTGCCGGCGCTCTTCCGCCGCTTTGTCGCAGGCCAGATCGAAGGCGATGTGCGCCTGATCGGCGCGGCACGCGGCGATATGGACCGCGACGGCTACCGCGCCATGGCGCGCGCCGCGATCACCGAATTCGGCGGCGAGGAATCGGCCCGCAAGAAAGACCTCAGCGCCTTTCTCGACCTGCTCGATTTTGTCACCCTTGATGCGCGCGGCACCGAAGGCTGGGAGCCACTGGCCGCCCTTATGCGCCCCGACCGCATTCGCGCCTTTTACTTCTCGGTGGCACCCGCGCTCTTTGGCGATCTGGCCAAACGCCTGCACAAACACGGCATGGCCGACGACCTCAGCCGCATCGTGGTGGAAAAGCCGTTTGGCCGCGATCTCGATACCGCGCGCGATCTCAACCGCACCTTGGCGCGGCACTTTACCGAAGGTCAGATTTACCGCATCGACCATTATCTCGGCAAGGAAACCGTGCAGAACCTGATGGCGATCCGCTTTGGCAACGTCCTCTTTGAACCGCTCTGGAACAGCCAATATGTCGATCACATCCAGATCACCGTGGCAGAATCCGTGGGCGTGGGCGGACGCGGCGATTACTATGACAAATCCGGCGCGATGCGCGACATGGTTCAAAACCACATGATGCAGCTTCTCTGCCTCATCGCGATGGAGCCGCCCGCCAAATTCGAACCTGATGCCGTGCGCGACGAGAAACTCAAGGTCATCCGCGCCCTCGATCCAGTAGCGCGCGCCAACGTCGTGCGCGGGCAGTATGAAGGCGACGGCACCCAACCCGGCTATCGCAATCAGGTGGGCAACCGCGACAGCATGACCGAGAGTTTCGTGGCGCTGAAGGCGCATATTTCCAATTGGCGGTGGGCGGGCACGCCGTTCTACCTGCGCACCGGCAAACGCCTGCGCGACCGCGCCAGCGAAATCGCCGTGGTGTTCAAGGATGCGCCCCATTCGATCTTTGGCGCCGATGCCGGGCGGCACCGCAACATCCTCACGATCCGCCTGCAACCCAATGAGGGGATCGAATTGGGCGTCACGATCAAGGAACCGGGACCGGGCGGTATGCGCCTCATCGACGTGCCGCTCGACATGACCTTTGCCGAGGCACTGGGACCGGAAGAGGCGGATTTCCCCGATGCCTACGAGCGGCTCATCATGGATGTGATCCGCGGCAATCAGACCCTCTTCATGCGTGGTGACGAGGTTGAGGCAGCTTGGGCCTGGACCGATCCGATCATCGCCGATTGGGAGGATGAAGGTGCCGCCCCCCTGCCCTATGCCACAGGTTCGGCGGGACCGGATGACGCGCTGATGCTCATGCACCGCGACGGACGCCGCTGGCGGGAGATACGACCATGACCCTCCTCGAATATGCCGATGACGAGATGCTGGCCATGGGCTTGGTCGATGTCCTCTCGACCGACCTGCGCAAAGCCCTGCGCAACCGCGACCGCGTGCTTTTCGTCGTGCCGGGCGGCACCACGCCGGGGCCGATCTTTGACGGGCTCTGTGCGCTTGATCTCGACTGGGACCGGGTCGATATCCTGCTCTCGGATGAACGCTGGCGCCCCGAAGTGCACGTGCGCTCCAACACCCGCCTCCTGCGCGAGCGCCTGTTGCGCGACCGCGCGGCGGCGGCGCGCTACCTGCCGCTCTACGCCAGATCGCCTGAACCCGAGGCGGTGCTGGCCGAATTGGAAACCAACATCGCCCCGGCCCTGCCCATAGATGTCTGCCTCTTGGGCATGGGGACGGATATGCACACCGCCTCGCTCTTTCCCGGTGCCGACCGCCTGGCTGACGCCATGGCCGAGGATGCGCCGATCCTCGTGCCCATGCGCGCGCCGGGGCTCGAAGAGCCGCGCGTCACCCTCTCGGCGCGGGTGCTGGCAGGGGCGCTCTGCACCCATGTCGTCATCACCGGCGCGCAGAAGCGGGCGGCGTTTGACCGCGCACAGCACATGCGCCCCCTTGAGGCCCCGATTGCCGCCGTGCTAGCGGGTGCCACAGTGCATTGGAGCCCGTGAGAGGATCAAGCCATGTGGTCAAAGGTTGAAGAGTTCGCCCATGCAGCGCAGGGGATCGACATCGCCGGGCTGTTCGAGGACTCCTCCCGCGCCGAGACCTTCTCGACCCGCTTTGACGGAATGCTGCTGGATTATTCCAAGACCGCCCTCACCGCACCGGCGCACGACGCCCTTGTCGAATTGGCCGATGCCTCCGGGGTGGCAGCCCGCCGCACCGCGATGTTCGCAGGCGAGGCCATCAACGAGACCGAGGCGCGCCCCGTGCTCCACACCGCGCTCCGCAATCTCTCCGGCCGCCCGGTCATGGTCGCGGGCAGCGATATCATGCCCGAGATCACCGACACCCGCGCGCGCATGGCCCGCTTTGCCAACAGCGTCCGGCGCGGCCCCATCACCGATGTCGTCACAATCGGCATCGGCGGCTCGCATCTTGGCCCCGACATGGCGGTGCGCGCGCTGCGCCCCTATCACGATGGCCCGCGCTGTCATTTCGTCTCGAACGTGGACGGGGCCGACATCGCCGACACGCTGGCGGGGCTGAACCCGGCCACCACTCTGGTGATCGTCGCCTCCAAGACCTTTACCACCATCGAGACCATGACCAATGCCGCCACGGCACAGGCGTGGATGACCCGCGCCGGGGTCAATCCGGGGCCGCAATTCGCCGCCGTGTCCTCTGCCGCCGCCAAAGCCGCCGAATGGGGCATCGACGCAAGCGCTGTCTTTGGCTTTGGCGATTACATCGGCGGGCGCTATTCCGTCTGGGGGCCCATCGGCCTGCCGCTGATGATCGCCATCGGGCCAGAGCGGTTCGAGGATTTCCTGCGCGGGGCCGAGGCGATGGACCAACATTTCCAGACCGCAGCCCCGCTCGATAACATGCCGCTCCTGCTCGGTCTCATCGGTCTCTGGCACCATCAGGGCATGGGCCATGGCACCCGCGCCGTGCTGCCCTATGACCAACGCCTCGCCCGCCTGCCCGCCTATCTGCAACAGCTCGAAATGGAATCGAACGGCAAACGCGTGAGCATGTCGGGGACCGCCCTCAGCCGCCCCTCTGGCCCCGTGGTCTGGGGCGAACCGGGGACCAACGGCCAACACGCCTTTTACCAACTGATCCATCAGGGCACCGCCGTCATTCCCTGCGAATTCCTCGTGGCGGCCACCGGGCATGAGCCAGAGCTTGCGCATCATCACCGCCTGCTGGTGGCCAATTGCCTCGCGCAATCCAAGGCGCTCTTGCGCGGCCGCTCGCTCGATGAGGCGCGCGCGCTCATGCGCGAGGCAGGCTACACTGGCGCAGAGCTTGAGCGGCAGGCCGCTCACCGGGTCTTTCCCGGCAACCGCCCTTCGACCACGCTCATCTACGACCGCCTCAGCCCCCGCCGTCTGGGCCAGATCATCGCCCTTTATGAACATCGCGTGTTCGTCGAAGGCGTGATCCTCGGGATCAACTCCTTTGATCAATGGGGGGTGGAACTGGGCAAGGTGCTGGCGGTCGATGTCGATGCCATGCTGACCGGCGACACCACTCTTACCCGCGACGGATCAACCGCCGCCCTCGTGGCCTTTGCCCGCGCCGCAGGGGTCTGATCCAAGACAAGCGAGCACACGCGCATTTCTCAAGAAATTTGACCTCGCTCAAAGTCTGTCACATAAAGTTCAAATATCATTCCCGGAGTGATCAATAGACCAGTCCGGAGTGTCGTATGAGCGAATCCCCTCTCTCCCCCCTGCCCACGCCCGAAACTCCGGCCGACTCCGCCACCCTGCCGATCAACGGCGCAGCCCCGGCGACCCCGGCAGACACACCCGCCACCGCACCCTCCGAGACCGATCCCAACTCCCTGCGCCACGCCTTCGAAAACGGCGATTACCCCTACGAAACCCGGATGGGCCGCCGCAGCTATGAGACGCAAAAGGCGCATCTTCAGGCCGAATTGCTCAAGGTGCAGCTTTGGGCGCAAGAGACCGGGCAGAAATTCGTGCTGATCTTCGAGGGGCGCGATGCTGCGGGCAAAGGCGGCACGATCAAACGCTTCACCGAACATCTCAACCCGCGTGCTGCCCGCGTCGTGGCCCTCAACAAACCCACCGATCAGGAACGCGGCCAGTGGTATTTCCAGCGTTACATTCAGCACCTGCCCACAAACGGCGAAATGGTGCTCTATGATCGCTCTTGGTATAACCGCGCCGGGGTCGAGCGGGTGATGGGCTTTTGCCAACCGCATGAATATCTCGAATTCATGCGCGAAACGCCCGAGTTGGAGCGGATGCTGGTGCGTTCGGGCATACGGCTCTACAAATACTGGTTCTCCGTGACCCAAGGCGAGCAGCGCGCCCGCTTTGCCAGCCGCGAAACCGATCCGCTCAAGCAGTGGAAACTCAGCCCCATCGACAAGGCCAGCCTCGATAAATGGGAGGATTACACCGAGGCGAAAGAGGCGATGTTCTTTTACACCGACACCGCGGATGCGCCCTGGACCGTGGTCAAATCCGATGACAAGAAACGCGCGCGCCTCAATTGCATGCGGCATTTCCTCAACTCGCTCGATTACCCCGGCAAGGATCGTCATATCGCCCATGCGCCCGACCCGCTGATCGTCTCGACCGCGCAGCATGTGCTGCACAAGAGCGATCACATCCTGGGCAAATCCCTGCATCCCGAGGATCGCAAGGCGCGCTAGGGTGCGCGCACGCGCCTCTTGACGCAGCACCTCACTCTGGGCAAAGAACCCGCAGGCGTGGCCACACGGCGCGCCGACGGGTCAGACAAGGGGCACACCGTGATCATCAAGGCACTCGACTCGCTCGGCGGGCTTCTTCTGGGGCGCGAGAAATACCGGCGCAGCTATTACAAACTGGCCAAGCGTCTGGCCGCGCGGCAACGCTACGAGGTCTACAAGCCGCATCTGATCTGGCTCACGGACCCCGAATTCATCGCCGCCCGTGACATGGCCGAAGAGCGCGGCATCGAAGGCAGCCCCTATGACCGCTGCTTCACGCTCATGACTTCGGCGCGTATGGTGCGCAACATTCCCGGCAATTTTGCCGAATGTGGCGTGCGTTATGGCAAATCCTCGCTCTTCCTGCTGACCGGCGCAGGCATGCAGAGCACCAAGCGCCTGCACATCTTCGACTCCTTTCAGGGTCTCTCGGAACCCAGCGACGCCGATGTGCAATCGGGCGGCAAATCGGAATGGTCCAAGGGCGATCTGGCTGTCCCCCAAGACATCGTGCGCCAGAATCTCAGCGCCTTCGGCGACCGCGTGGACCTGCACAAAGGCTGGATTCCCGACCGTTTCCCCGATGTCGCGGATCAGGAGTTCTCGCTCGTCCATGTCGATGTTGACCTTTACGAGCCGACGCTGGCCTCGGTCGAGTTCTTCTATCCTCGGGTCAAACCCGGCGGGGTAATTATCTGCGACGATTACGGCTCTGGCGACTGCCCCGGCGCGAAAAAGGCGATTGACGAATTTTTCGCCGACAAACCCGAAAACGTCCTCTCGCTGACCAGCGGTCAATCCATCGTGATCAAGGCCTAGGCGAGCTTTCGCGCGGGCGCGCGCGCCCACGCGAACGCGCCTTGCGGCAGACGCGCCCTGCGCCTAAGTCTGACGGCATGAAGCCGCTCATTCCCATGGCCCTTGCCACCGCCCTCTGCCTGCCCGTAGCCCCCTTGGGCGCGCATCCGCATGTCTTTGTCGATGTCGCCCTGCGCTTGACCGCCGACGCCGAGGGGCGCTTGACCGAGGTCGAGGTGACATGGAGCTATGACGATTTCTTTTCCCTTCTGATCCTCACCGACATGGGCCTTGACCCCGATGGCGACGGCACCCTGACCGAGCCCGAATTGGCCAAGCTCAAGGGCTTTGATCTGGTCGAATGGCCAGAGGGGTTCGAGGGGGATCTCTACATGTATCAGGGCGAGACCAAGATTGCCTTGGATCACCCCATTCCGACCGACATTGCCCTCACCAATGGCCGCATCGTCGCCACCCATACCCGCACCTTTGGCCCTGTCAAAGCCGAGGGTCTGCGCGTCGAGGCCTATGATCCCACCTATTACGTGGCCCATAGCCTTGCGGGGCCAATCACCCTGCCCAAAGGCTGCGTCTATACGATCACCGAACCCGACCTTGACGAAAGTCAGGAACAGTTCCGCCAGATGCTCAGCGAAATGACCGCCGAGGAACAATATACCGGGGTCGAAATCGGCAATCTTTTCTCCGAGAGCCTTTCGGTCACATGCGCCGCCCCGTCCTGAGCCTCGCCGCGCTGGCCCTTGCTGCCCTTGTGATCTGGCTCTGGGGTTTTGGCGGGGCCGGGCAAGTCTCCGCTTGGGCCCGCGCCGGACAGGCCGAGACACAACAGGCCATGGCCCGCCTCCTGCGCGCGCTGCGTGCCGGTGAACCGGGGGCCTTGGCCGGGCTGATGGGCCTCTGCTTTGCCTATGGGTTCTTTCACGCGGCAGGGCCGGGCCATGGCAAGATCCTGATCGGTGGCTACGGCATGGCCGCGCGCGTCAGCGCATTCCGGCTGTCGCTCTTGGCGCTGGCCTCCAGTCTTGCGCAGGCCGCGGCGGCGGTGCTGCTGGTCTATGCCGGCGTCTTCCTCTTCGATCTCACCCGCCAACACATGACCGATCTGGCCGAAGACATCATGGCCCCCGCCAGCTTCGCGGCCATCGCCCTCGTGGGTCTCTGGCTGGCCTTTCGCGGCCTGCGTCGCTGGGGCAAAACCCGCGCCACCCACGACCATCATCATCACGACCATGACGCCCCCTGCGCCTCTTGCGGGCATAAACACGGGCCAACCTTGGCCGAGGCCGAGGCTGTCACCGGCTGGCGAGACGCCGCTGCCCTGATCGGGGCCGTGGCGATCCGCCCCTGCACCGGTGCGCTGTTCCTCCTGATCCTCACATGGCGCATGGGGCTTGATCTTGCAGGCATCCTCGGCGCCTTCGCCATGGGCCTTGGCACCGCCAGCGTCACCCTTGCCGTGGCCATCGCCTCTGTCACCTTGCGCGAAGGCGCGCTGGCGCGGCTCGCCACAGGCGATACCGCCCGCGCCCTGCCCCTCTTCGAGATAGCGGCAGGCGTGACCATTGCGGCACTCTCGACGCATCTCATGCTCAGCGTTCTCTGACGAGGGTTGCGCGCCACCCCGCCCCCGTCTAACCCCAAATCCATGCAACCCCGCCTCACATATCGCCAGCATGCCCGCGCCGTGCTGGGCCTTGGCCTGCCGCTCATTGGAAGCCATGTGGCGCAGTTCGCCATCACCTTCACCGATGCGCTCATGCTGGGTTGGTATTCGGTCGAGGCGCTGGCCGCCGAAGTGCTGGGCGGCACCATGTTCTTTGTCCTCTTCATCATGGGCTCGGGCTTTGCCTGGGCGGTGATGCCGATGGTGGCCTCGGCCCAAGCCTCAGGCGCGATCACCCAAGTGCGCCGCATCACCCGCATGGGCCTCTGGGCGTCGATCCTCTTCGGCTTGGCCACCCTGCCCCTGATGCTGGGCTCCGGCGCGCTCTTTGACCGCATGGGCCAAGAGCCCGCCACCGCTGCCCTCGCCGCCGATTACCTCGAAATCGCCGGTCTCGGCATCCTGCCCGCGCTGATGGTGATGGTGCTCAAATCCTATCTTGCGGCGCTGGAGCGCACCGCCGTGGTGCTCTGGGTGACACTTGGGGCCGTGGCGCTCAATGCCTGCGTCAATTATCTGCTCATCTTCGGAAACTTCGGCTTTCCCGAACTGGGCGTGCAGGGCGCGGCGATTGCCTCGCTCGGGGTCAACATCGCGTCTTTCGTGGTGCTTGGCGTCTATGTCCACCGCTCCGCCCCCGACCACGCGCTCTTTCAACGCTTCTGGCGTCCCGACCCCGAGGCGCTGGGCCGCGTCTTTCGGCTGGGCTGGCCCATCGGCCTGACCAATCTGGCGGAGGTCGGCCTCTTCGCCTCTGCCTCGATCATGATGGGCTGGCTCGGCACGCTGCCTTTGGCCGCCCATGGCATCGCGATGCAGATCACTTCGGTGATCTTCATGATCCACCTTGGCCTCTCGAACGTCGCCACCGTGCGCGCAGGACAGGCGCATGGGCGCGGCGATGGCGCGGGGCTGCGCGACGGCGCGCGCGTGGTGCTTGGCCTCTCCGCCGCTGTGGCGCTGGCGACAATGGCGCTCCTCCTCCTTGTGCCCGACCCGCTCGTCGGTGTCTTTCTGGCGCCCGACGATCCCGACCGGGCAGAGGTGATCGCCATCGGCCGCCAACTCCTCGCCGCCGCCGCCTTCTTTCAACTGATGGACGCGGCCCAGGTGCAGGCGCTCGGCCTCTTGCGCGGGGTGCAGGACACCCGCGTGCCCATGGTCATCGCCGCCCTCAGCTATTGGGCGGTCGGCGTGCCCGTGAGCTACCTTTTGGGCTTCACCCTTGGCTTGGGCGGCCCCGGCATCTGGCTTGGCCTCGCCATGGGGCTGGCGCTGGCGGGGGTGTTCATGCTCGTGCGGTTCTGGGGCTGGTCGGTGCGCCAGATTCCCGCACAAACCCCTCAGATGCGGCAACAGGGGTGATTGCGCGACAGCCCTTCCGTTGGTAAAGGAACTTGACCAATTCCGGAGGACGCCATGCCCGTCATCACCAATATCGCCGATCTCAAACAGATCTACCGCCGCCGCGTCCCCAAGATGTTCTACGACTACGCCGAATCCGGCAGTTGGACAGAACAGACCTTCCGCGAGAACACCACCGATTTCGACAAGATCTACCTGCGCCAGCGTGTCGCCATCGACATGACCGGGCGCAGCACGGCAACCAAGATGATCGGGCAAGATGTATCAATGCCTGTGGGCCTCGCCCCCGTCGGTCTCACCGGCATGCAACACGCGGATGGCGAGATCAAGGCCGCCCGCGCCGCCGAGAAATTCGGCGTGCCCTTCACCCTCTCCACCATGTCGATCTGCTCGATCGAGGATGTGGCCGAACACACCACCAAGCCCTTCTGGATGCAGGTCTATACCCTCAAGGATGACGATTTCATGCAGCGCCTGTTTGACCGGGCGCGCGATGCCAAATGTTCGGCGGCGATGATCACGGTCGATCTGCAAATGCTGGGTCAGCGGCACAAGGATCTCAAGAACGGCCTCAGCGCCCCGCCCAAGCTCACCCCCAAGAGCGTCGCCAACATGATGACCAAGGTGCACTGGGGCCTGGGTATGCTGGGCACCAAGCGGCGGTTCTTCGGCAATATCGTGGGCCATGCCAAGGGCGTCACCGATCCCTCCTCGCTCAGCACATGGACCTCCGAGGCCTTTGATCAGGCGCTCGATTGGGACCGCATCCGCCAGTTCCGCAAGATGTGGGATGGCCCGCTCATCATCAAGGGCATCATGGACCCGCGCGACGCGCGCGAGGCGCTCAATGTCGGGGCCGATGCCATCATCGTGTCAAACCACGGCGGACGGCAACTCGACGGCGCGCTCTCGGCCATCCGCGCCCTGCCCGCCATCGTGGATGCGGTGGGCGACAAGATCGAGGTGCATCTCGACAGCGGCATCCGCTCGGGCCAAGACGTGCTCAAGGCTTTGGCGATGGGGGCCAAGGGCACCTATATCGGCCGCGCCTTTGTCTACGGTCTGGGGGCCATGGGCGAGGCGGGCGTCACCCGCGCGCTCGAGGTGATCCACAAGGAACTCGACAGCACCATGGGTCTCTGCGGCCGCCGAGACGTCAAGACGCTCGACCGCGATATCCTGATGGTGCCCGAGGATTTCACCGGCCGCTGGATGGACTGAGGCGCATCACCGCCCCAAAATCCGCCGCAAGAGCCCGCGCCGCGCCTCCACCTGAGGCGCGGGCGTAGGACCCTTGGCCGCTTTCCATTCCGCCAGCACGGCGCGCGCCTCTTCCTCCAACGGCACTTCGGACGCGGCATCCTGCGTGACCTCGACATCGAACTTGCCGACATGCCCTGCCCGCCGCTCCAAATCGTGATTGCTGCCTTTCCAACGATCAACCAACGCCTGACGGGCCGCAAAGGGCAGAAGAAACCGCCGCTTCGGCACCTCGACCAGCCCCGGCGCTTCGGCAAAGAACCGATCCAAGGCGACATCCACCGCCGCCGCCGAGGCCCCCGCCTCCTGCATCTCGCGCTTGAGCAGGCGCGCAGGCTCAATCAGCCCCGTGGGCGGGCTGACATTGGCCAGCGGCACGTCGGCCTCCTCCGCATAGCACAGGCTCCCTGCGCCAATCTGTTCCAGCACAAAATTGACCGGATCACGCCGCGCGCTGCCCGGCAGGATCACGGTGCTGAATACCCGGTCCCGCCCGACATATTTGCCCCAGTAAAGCATGAAGAGCGCATAGTTCAGCACATCCTGCTGCGTGCGCTTCTCCAGCAACTCCTCGATGCTGCCGTTCCACTTTTGCCCACCTTTGACGTGCTGCTTGAAGTCGGACTCGAGCCAGTGATCCTGTCTGCGAAAGACCGCAA
>NZ_JAGPVV010000151.1 GCF_018066915.1 Roseovarius sp. | reverse complement strand
CGCCCGGCGACTTGGCTCAACATCTGATAGATCGTCTGGGGGCGCTCGCGCGCCGCCCACGGCATTTCGTTCTGGATGTCGAGCGCATCCTGTCGCGTCATGAACGCCATCGGTCCGTCCTCCCTGATTGCTCCCGCGTTCCCGGCGCGGGTTTCTCCCGTTCGCGGCAGAATGTGCGGTAAATCAGGATCACGCAAGTTTTACGCTGCGTTTTGACGCAATTGTCAGGCGCGGTGCCGCCTCAGCTTGCCCCGGCAAGGCAGGCCACCATTGCCCCGGCCATATCGCGCAGCATCTGCGGATAAAGGCCCGGACCGGGCTCCAACTGACTTCCCATCGGATCAAGCACGCCGTGGGTGGCGACATCGCCAAACACGGTCTCGACCAGCTTGGGATCGAATTGTGGCTCCGAGAAAACACACAGAACGCCACGCGCCTCGGCCATGTCGCGCAGCGCCGCAACCCGTGCCGGACCCGGTGCCGTCGCATCGCTGAGCGCAATCGCCCCCGCCGCCGTCACGCCAAAGGCCGCCTCGAAATACTGATAGGCATCGTGAAAGACCAGAAACGGCACGTCCCGCACTGGGGCCAGCTCCGCCGCGATATCCTCGATGAGCGTGGCAACCTCGGCCTGCGCCGCTTGGGCATTGGCGGCATAGAGTGCTGCATTCTCAGGGTCATGCTCGGCCAATTCCAGCGCAATCAGACCCAGCCACGCCTGCGCATTGCCGGGATCTAGCCAGGCATGCGGGTCGGCCCCGTCATGGGCATGATCATGGTCGTGGTCATGCGCCTCGGCGTGATCGTCATGTCCTGCCTCGTCCTCGGCATGACCCTCGTGCCCCTCTTCCGCATCGCCATGATCCTCATGGGCTGCAAACTCTACCCCTTCGCGGAACGGCAGAACGCGGCTGTCTGCGGCCCCCAACAACTCGACCACATGCGCAGTCCCTGCGAGCGACTCGATGGCCCCTTCGAGCCAAGGCGTCAGCCCCTCACCCATCCAGAACACCAGATCGGCCTTTTCCAGCGCCGCCGCCTCGGAGGGGCGCATCGCATAGCCATGCGGCGAGGCGCCGGGGCGCACGATCATATCAGGCGTGCCCGCCCCCTGCATCACCCGCGCCACCAGCGCGTGCACGGGCGCAATATCCGTGACCACCCGTGGCGCGTCGGCCATGGCCCCTGAAGCAAGCATCAGCCCAAGGCCAAAGGGGGCAAGAAAACGGATCGGCATGGCAGTCTCCATATGTGATATCATAACATCTGATGCCGCTTGATAAATGTAACCCTATAACATATCAACCCCAAAATGAACGCGGCGGAGGGCGAGATGGACACAATCGGATTCGAGGCGCATGACCACAAGGGCTGCGTGCGCGATGCCATCGCGGCGGTCGAGGCGCATTGCACCCGCCACAAGCTGCAATTCACCCCCGTCCGCCGCCGCGTGCTGGAAATCCTGCTCAGCGAGCATCGCGCAATGGGGGCCTATGAAATTCTCGACACCCTGCGCACCGAAGGGCTGGGATCACAGCCGCCCGTCGCCTATCGCGCGCTCGATTTCCTTGTGACCAACGGCTTTGTCCACAAGATCGAGCGCCTCAATGCCTTTATCGCCTGCACCCATCCGGGGCAGGATCACACGCCCGCCTTCCTCATCTGCCGCCAATGCGACGCTGTGGCCGAGGCCCATGCCGAACCTTCCAAGGGCATGCTGGGCCGCGCCGCCGCTGACACCGGGTTCACCATCGAACAGGCGGTGGTCGAGGCGATGGGCCTCTGCCCGCAATGCCGCGAGAGCGTTCACCCATGCGCCTGATCGAAACCAAGGGGCTGAGCGTCCGCTTTGGCCATGCCACCGTTCTCTCCAACGTCAGCCTCGCGCTTGACCGAGGCGAGATTGTCACCATCGTCGGCCCCAACGGTTCGGGCAAATCGACGCTGCTGCGCGCCCTCATCGGGGCGCAGAAACCGGCGCGCGGCGAGATCATCCGCCGCCCCGGCCTGCGCATCGGCTATGTGCCGCAAAAGCTGCATATCGACCCGACTCTGCCGCTGACCGTCACCCGGTTCCTCAGCCTGCCGCGGCGACACCCGGCAGAGGCCACGCGCGCGGCGCTCGAACAGGCAGGCTTGCCGGACCTGCGCGACCGGCAGATGGCCGACCTCTCGGGCGGGCAGTTTCAGCGCGTTCTGCTCGCCCGCGCCCTTCTGGAACAGCCCGACCTCCTCATTCTCGACGAGGCCACGCAGGGCCTTGATCAACCCGGCTCTGCCGCCTTTTACCGCCGCATCGAAGAGGTGCGGCGCGAATTGAACTGCGGCGTGCTGATGGTCAGCCACGAACTCCATGTGGTGATGAGCGCGTCGGACCGGGTGATCTGTCTCAATGGGCATATCTGCTGCGAAGGCCACCCCGAGGTGGTCGCCCAAGCCGAGGAATACCGCGCGATTTTCGGCACCGGCACTCAGGGCGCACTGGCCCTCTACCGGCATGAACACAACCACGCCCATGACGACGACCACACCCATGACCATCACCATGACCACAGCCACGACCACAAGCACAGCCACGAGGCCGCCGAATGATGCTGGATGATTTCATGATCCGCGCCGCGCTTGCCGGTCTGGGCGTGGCCTTGGCCGCCGCCCCCTTGGGCAGCTTTGTCGTCTGGCGGCGCATGGCCTATTTCGGCGATGCCACGGCCCATGCGGCCATTCTGGGCGTGGCGATAGCACTGGCGTTTTCCATGTCGGTATTTGTCGGCGCGCTGGCTATGTCGCTGATCATGGCGACCACGGTCTCGACCCTCTCGGGGCGCGGCTTTGCCATGGATACGATGCTGGGCGTTCTGGCCCATTCCGCGCTCGCCTTTGGCCTTGTCGCGGTCTCGTTCCTATCGGGCGTGCGGATTGATCTCATGGCCTATCTCTTTGGCGATATTCTGGCGGTCAGCCGGGGCGATTTGCTGGTGATCTGGGGCGGTGCAGCGCTTGTGCTCAGCCTCCTCGCCTGGCGCTGGCAGGCGCTCTTGACCACGACACTCAGCCCCGATCTGGCATGGTCCGCCGGTATCGACCCGCGCCGCGAACAGCTTGTGCTCACCCTGGCGCTCGCGGTGGTGGTGGCGGTGGCAATCAAGGTGGTGGGCGTGCTCCTCATCGCCGCCATGCTGATCGTGCCCGCCGCCGCCGCCCGTCCTTTGTCGGCCACGCCCGAGCGTATGGCCGCCATCGCCACCCTGATCGCGGCCATCTCGGCGCTTGGCGGTTTGCGGCTGTCGTTTCACTTTGACACGCCGACGGGGCCGACCATCGTTTGTGTCGCGGCGCTGATCTTTGCCACGACCGCGCTGATCGGCAGCGGGCTGCGACAGCGCGGCCAGACATCCGACTAAAACTGTCGGAAATTACTATTGACTCTTTTAGTCGGACATATGAGAGATACCCTATCAAATAACTCGGAAATCTCGAAAGGACTCTCGATGCACCCGATCAAAGCCGCCCTGAGCGTGACCGCTCTGCTTGCCCTCACCGCCCCTGCGCTGGCGCAAGAGGTTAATCTCTACTCCAGCCGCCATTACGATTCGGACGACGCGCTCTACGAGGCCTTCACCAAGGAAACCGGCATCAAGGTCAACCGGATCGAAGGCAAAGAGGCCGAGTTGATCGAACGCATGAAGGCCGAGGGTGCCAACAGCCCGGCGGATGTGTTCATGACCGTGGACGTGGGCAATGTCTCGCGCGCGGTGGATGAGGGCTTGTTGCAGCCCTTCTCGTCTGACGTGATCGAGGCCAATGTGCCCGCCAACCTGCGCCATCCCGACAATCTCTGGACCGGCCTCTCGCAGCGCTCGCGCATCATCTTTTACGCCAAGGACCGGGTCGACAATCCGCCCCAGACCTACGAAGAACTGGCCGATCCCAAATACAAAGGCCAGATCTGCATCCGCTCCTCCTCGAATGTCTACAACCAGTCGCTGCTGGCCTCGATCATCGAAGTGCATGGCGAGGACGTGGCCAAGGATTGGGCCGCTGGCATCGTCGCCAACATGGCCCGCGAACCCGAAGGCGGGGATACCGACCAGTTGCGCGGCATCGTGTCGGGCGAGTGTGATATCGCCGTGTCCAACACCTATTACTTCGCCCGTGGCCTTGCCGGGGACGTGGACGGTCTGAGCAGCGACATCGACAGCATCGGCTGGGTCTGGCCCAATCAGGACGACCGGGGCGCGCATATGAACCTTGTGGCCGCCGGCATCGCCGTGAACGCGCCCAACCCGGAAGAGGCGCTTGCCCTGCTCGAATTCCTTGCCAGCGAAACCGCGCAGGCGCAATTCGCCAATGGCAACAACGAATACCCGGTTCTGGCCGGGGTCGACATCGGCGAACACGTGGCCAAGCTGGGTGAGTTCAAGCCGGACAGCACCACACCGACCGCCTCTTTTGGCGCGAATGCCGCCAAGGCACAGGCCATCTTCAACGAAGTGGGCTGGAACTGAGACCTTGCAGTCCTGCGCGATTGCGCGACCTGCGTGATTGACCTATGGTCGGGCTCCTCAACAGGGGCCCGACCTTTTCATGACATCCGTCCGGCTGCGATTGCTGATCCTCGCACTTTTGCCGCTGGCGGTGCTGATGCCGCTCTTGTTGCTGGTGGCGATCAACCGCTGGTCGGCCAATTATGACAACCTCCTGATCACCAATGTCGGCAGCGACCTGCGCATTGCCGATCAATATCTGCAACGCCTGCTGACCAGCACCGGCTCTGAGGTCACAAGCCTTGCGCGCTCGTTGCGCTTTGACGAGGTGGTGCGCACAGCCCCCGCCGACGTGCCCGCCTTTCTCGAGGACAAGCGCCGCGCACTCGGGCTCGACTTTCTCTATCTCCTGCCGCAGCCAGAGGCCCGCAAGCGTGGCGCCGACTGGCCGGTGATCGGCACCGCCGCCCGTGGCCAACCCGCCACCGAGATTGACATTTTCTCGCCCCGCGACCTCTTGGCGCTGCCCGAAACCGGCGTGGCGCTGGCGATGCGCGCGCGCGTGGCGCTGGTCGCCACCCGCGCCGCCCAACCCACCACCCGCCAGATCGAGGATCGCGGCATGGTGGTGCATAGCGCCACCCCCGTCACCACGCCGGGGGCCGAGGGCGTGCTGGTGGGTGGCCTCTTGCTCAACCGCAACCTCGATTTCATCGACACGATCAATGCCCTCGTGTACCGCGACACCGGCCGCGCGGGCGACCGACAGGGCACCGCCACGCTCTTTCTCGAGGATGTGCGCATCTCGACCAATGTGCGGCTCTTCGCGGGCGAGCGCGCGCTCGGAACGCGGGTGTCGGCGGCGGTGCGCTCGATCGTGCTCGATCAGGGCCAGACCTGGCTCGACAGCGCCTTCGTGGTCAATGACTGGTATATCTCGGCCTATCGCCCTCTGACCGACAGCTTTGGCAAGCGCGTGGGCATGCTCTACGTGGGCTTTCTTCAGGCCCCGTTCGACGCCGCCAAGCGGCGGGCCTATCTCTTGGTGCTTGCGGCCTTTCTGGTGGTTCTGGCGGTCAGCGCGCCGCTCTTCCTGCGGCTCGCGCGCAATATCTTTGCCCCGCTCGAGCGCATGACCCGCACCATGGAAGAGGTCGAGGCCGGCGACATGACCGCCCGCATCGGGCCGATTGCGGCCCGCGACGAGATCGGCACCGTGGCGGCCCATCTCGACACGCTGCTCGATCAGGTGCAGGAACGCGACCGCGCCCTGCGCGCCTGGAATCAGGATCTCAACGCACGGGTCGAGGCCCGCACCGCCGAATTACGCGAGGCGAATGCCAAGCTCGAAACCACCTATCAGCAACTTGTGATGTCCGAGAAACTCGCCTCCATCGGCGAAATCACCGCCGGTGTCGCGCATGAGATCAACAACCCCGCCGCGGTGATCCAAGGCAATCTCGACGTGATCCGCCAGACGCTCGGGTCCGGGGCCGAACCGGTGATGACCGAACTCAACCTCATCGACCGTCAGATCGGGCGGATCACCGCCATCGTGGGCAAATTGCTGCAATTCGCCCGCCCCGGCGAATTCGGCACCTTTGAAGAGGATGTCGATCTGGCCGCCGTCCTGCGCGATTGTCTGGTGCTGGTGGATCATGTGGTGACAAAGGCGGGCCATCAGGTGACGCTCGACACCCATGCCGAAACGCCCCCGGTGCGGATCAATCCGGGCGAGTTGCAGCAGGTGATCATCAACCTTGTGACCAACGCGGCACAGGCGATGAAAACCCACGGGCACCTCACCCTGACCACCTGCCCCGCGCTGCGCGATGGGCGCCCCGGTGCCGCGCTCATCGTGGCCGACAACGGACCGGGCATCCCCGAGGACAAGCTGGCGCTGGTGTTCGATCCCTTCTTCACCACCAAACAGGGCGAGGGCACGGGGCTTGGCCTCTCGGTCAGCCAGACCTTGATCCAGCAGGCAGGCGGGCGCATCACCGCGCGCAACCGCGAGGACGGCGGCGCGGAATTCACCGTCTGGCTACCCGCGCAGACGCTCTAATCGCTCAGACCTGCCCGGTCAGCCGCGCGTGATGGAGTGCGGCCACAGCGCAAGATGCCAGCCGCGCCATATCGTCATCCGCCCGCGAATTGAGGATGATCGGAACCCGCGCGCCCAGAACCACGCCC
>NZ_JAGPVV010000009.1 GCF_018066915.1 Roseovarius sp. | reverse complement strand
CTGGCGCGGCGCGCTCTTGCCCAAGACCGCCGTGGTGCGGTTCGATGTGGTCGACCCCGAAAAACGCCCGGTGATGGCCGACGCAGACAGCCGCTGGGTTGAGAATGTGATCTGGGTCGAAATCCGCTCGGAAAACCGGATCAAGCACCGCATCCTGTTTGATCCGGGCCATGGGCTCGAAGAACGGCTGCTGCGCGAACAGTTTACATAATACAACTTTTTATTGGAATTTTCTGCAAATACCTGCAAGATATTTTCCAAAAAACCTCAATACACCCCGACCCACAAGAATGACAAATCAGCCTCATGGTCGCGCCCATAGGCCACCGCCGCAAGGCTCTTGATATCGCCCGCGCGGGGCACATCCCGCAGCATCGCCCCCGACGCGCGAAAGGCGGTAAAGGGCACGCGCAGCTCTTGCCACGTCGCACCGCTCGGAATCGGGGCCTGATAATATTGCCAAGGCAACATCGTGCCGCGCGTGCGCAGATGGATGAAATAGCCCTCACCATTCCCCTTCACACGCACCACCACACCCTGCGCCCCCTCGGGCAAGGGGGCCACCAACTCGCCCCGCACCTGGATGAACCCGCCCCGGTTGGCCGTGCTGACCACCCCGGTCAGCCGCAAATGCTGCGCGCCCTCTGGGCCCGCAACCTGCGCCTGCCCCTCGGACACGCCGCCCATCACCTGATCGCTGAAATAGCGCCAGGTCTCCACCGGCGGTGGGGTATACTCGAGCATGCCGCCCTCCTGCGCCACACCGGGCGCCGCCATCAATCCCAGAACCAGTGCCAGAATCCGTTTCAATCCGCCATCTCCGCCGCCCGCGCCAGCGCCGCCGGATCACAGAGCACGATGCCCATGCCCTCGCGCGCGATCACCCCGGCCTGTTCCCAATCCCGGATTTGCCGGTTCACGCTCTCGCGGCTCAGCCCCACAAGATCCCCCAGATCCGATTGCGAAAACCGCTCCGCCAGACGCAGCTTGCCCCCCGGCAGCGTCTCGCCCCATTTCTCCGACAGATGCAACAGCAGCCGCGCCAGACGCGCCTGCCCATCCGCCAGCATATGCGCCGTATACATGCCCGAGGTCTGGCGCAGACGTTGGCACAACATGCCGATCACGTCGATCGCGGCATCCGGTTCCTCGCGCAGGCGTTGCAGAACCAGCGCCCCCTCCAGAATCCGCCCTCGCACCGCCGTCGCCGCCACGGCATCGGCGCTGCGCGCACCCCCATCCAGCGCCGCCAACTCGCCCAGCATATCCCCCGGCCCCAGATGCGTCAGGATCGAGCGTCGCCCATCGACCGAACTGCGGCTGATCTCGACCCGGCCCTTGATGATCAACATCATCGTGCTGTCTTGGGCACCGGTGGCATAGATCATCCGACCCTTGGGATAGTCGACCGCACGGCCATGCCGCTCCAGAATCCCGGCCAGCCCCCGTGCCCCACGCTCCGGCGCGGCCTCAATTGACATGTGCCAGACTCCCTTTTTTCACTCACCTGTGAGATGCCTCACAGAAACACCCAACACAACCTGCCATACAGTAAGGGTATCTCGCGTGTAGGGGTGTCCCAAGCCCTTTTCATATCGCAAGCCCTTACCCTTTTTGCGGGATACACCGGTCAAGTGCCACCCGGTCTTCATGACGGGTATTTATCGGCCGGTCTCGCTGTCTGGCCTGACGTTTGTGAGTGCGTCGCGCCAGACAGCATTTCTTCCAGCGTCCCTTCTGGGGGATGAGGGTTCCGGCTTCCTCCGGAACCCTCTTTTTATTGGATTACTTCGCCAAACCAAGTGTTTGCAGGGCGCTCTTGATCTCGTCGAGGATGACCGGATCGTCGATGGTCGCAGGCATCTTGTACTCTTGGCTGTCCGCGATCTTGACCATGATCGCACGCAGGATCTTGCCCGAGCGTGTCTTGGGCAGACGGTCCACCACCACCGCCAGCTTGAAGGCCGCGACCGGGCCGATCTGGTCGCGCACCAGTTTGACACATTCCTTCACAATCTCGTCATGTGCCCGGTTGACGCCCTTGGTCAGGCACAGGAACCCGACCGGCGTTTGCCCCTTCAACTCATCCGCCGCCCCGATCACGGCACATTCGGCCACATCCGGATGGCTGGCCAGAACCTCTTCCATCGCCCCGGTGCTCAGACGGTGGCCCGCCACGTTGATCACGTCATCGGTGCGCGCCATGATCCACAGATAGCCGTCCTCGTCCTTCATCCCCGCGTCGCCGGTTTCGTAATAGCCGGGAAAGGTGTGGAGATAGGATTTGCGATAGCGCTCTTCGGCATTCCACAGCGTCGGCAAAGTCCCCGGCGGCAGCGGCAATTTGACCGCAATCGCCCCCAGCGTGCCCGGTGCCACCTCATGCCCGCCTTCGTCGAGAATCCGCACGTCATAGCCCGGCATCGCCACCGTCGGCGATCCGATCTTGACCGGCAGCGCCTCGAGCCCCGCCGGATTGCCCGCAATCGCCCAGCCGGTCTCGGTCTGCCACCAATGGTCATAGACCGGCACCTGCATCACCCGCTGCGCCCATTCGATCGTATCAGGATCGGCCCGCTCTCCTGCCAGATAGAGCGCGCGCAGATGCGAGAGGTCGTATTTGCCGATCAATTCGCCCTTGGGGTCGTCCCGCTTGATCGCCCGGAGTGCTGTCGGCGCGGTAAAGAAACTGCGCACCTTATGCTCCGACATCACCCGCCAGAACGTGCCCGCATCGGGCGTGCCCACCGGCTTGCCCTCGAACACAATGGTCGTGTTGCCATGAATGAGAGGCCCATAACAGATATAGCTGTGCCCCACGACCCAGCCCACATCGGACGCGGCCCAGAACACCTCGCCGGGGTTCACGTTATAGATATTTTTCATCGACCAGTTGAGCGCTACCAGATGCCCCGCCGTGGCCCGGATCACGCCCTTGGGCGCGCCAGTGGTGCCAGAGGTATAGAGGATATAGGCCGGATGATCCCCCGAAACCGGCACACAGTCCGCCGGCTCGACCCCATATTGGAACGCGTGCCAGTCGTAATCGCGCCCTTCGATCAGCTTGGCCACCTCTTCTTCGCGCTGAAAGATCACGCAAAACTCGGGCTTGTGCTTGGCCTGTTCAATCGCCCCATCAAGGAGCGGCTTGTAATGCACCACCCGCCCCGGCTCGATCCCGCAAGAGGCGGCGATCAGCGCCTTGGGCTTGCAATCGTCGATCCGCACCGCCAGTTCATGCGCGGCAAAGCCACCAAAGACCACCGAATGCACCGCCCCCAGCCGCGCGCACGCCAGCATCGCCTCGAGCGCCTCGGGCACCATCGGCATATAGATGATGACGCGGTCGCCCTTTTCCACGCCCTTGGCGCGCAACGCCCCCGCCAGCCGCGCCACGCGGCTGCGCAATTGCGAATAGTTGATCTTTTGCTTGATGCCGGTCACGGGGCTGTCATGGATGATCGCAGTCTGCGCGCCACGCCCCGCCGCCACATGCCGGTCCACCGCATTCCAGCAGGTGTTGACCTCGGCATCCTTGTACCACTCATAGAGCGGGGCCGCTCCGTCAAACAGCGCCTTGCTGGGCTTCTTCACCCAATCAATCGCCTCCGCCGCCTCCATCCAAAAGCCTTCGGGATCTGCAAGCGACCGCTCGTAAACCTCAGTGTATCCCATGGTATCCTCCTCCGATCCGTTGAATATGTGTTACGGATCACCCTGCCTTGGGGCAAGCATCATGCAGGGGCACGGGACAGAAGGCCGCAGAAATTTTGCAGAAATGACCGAAGCCGCCCTGCAAACTTTTGCAAAGCGGCTTTTTTTGTTCATCTCACCGGAAATTGCCAGCGACTTTGCAAATCTGCAAAGAATTTGGCTGCAAACCCTGATTCTACCCGTAATGCGCCACCGGTGTCCCCGCGATGGCCGCCATGTTGAGCAAGCCGCGCGCGGTGATCGACGGCGTGACGATATGCGCCCGGTTGCCCATCCCCATCAGGATCGGCCCAACTTCCAGACCGCCCGCCTTCATCTTGAGGATATTGCGCACGCCCGACGCCGCATCGGCATAGGCAAAGATCAGCACATTTGCCGCGCCCTTCATCCGGTTGCCCGGCAACAGCCGTTCGCGCAACTCGGGGTCAAGGGCAGCGTCAATCGTCATCTCCCCCTCATAGGTGAAATCACGCGGTGCCTCATCCAAGAGCGCAATCGCTTGGCGCAACCGCTCTGCCCCCTCGTCCGGCTGGTTGCCGAATTGCGACTGGGAACAGAACGCCACCTTGGGAGCGATGCCAAACCGCCGCACATGCCGCGCCGCACCAATCGCGGTCTCGGCCAGTTGCGCGGCGTTGGGCGTCACCCGCACATGGGTATCGGCAATGAACAGCGGCCCATCTTCCAGGATCATCATGCTCAACGCGCCATGCGGGCGACGGCTCTCGTCCTGCAACACCTGATTGACGTATTTCATATGCCAGCGGAATTCACCAAAGGTGCCACAAATCAGGCTATCGGCCTCATTGCGATGCACCATCACCGCGCCAATCGCGGTGGTATTGGTGCGCATGATCGCCCGCGCCAGATCGGGCGTGACCCCCTTGC
>NZ_JAGPVV010000132.1 GCF_018066915.1 Roseovarius sp. | reverse complement strand
TTCCGAGGATGCTTGGAGCGTGGCAAACAAAGTACTTGGACCAGCGGTTGCGGCTGCATCCATCGCGCTCATCCTCGACAAATCGACGAACGGTGAGGTCAAATCGCCTGGCGGTTACCTTCGTGGACTTGTCGAACGCGCTCAAATTGGAGAGCTGCATCTTGACCGCAGTTTTTATGGGAGGCTGAGCGGGGTAGGGGCGTAACTTGGGCACCTCATTGCCCACCTTGCGTGGAGGCGCGAAGTCCTGTTCAGACAAGTGCCCGGATCAGAAGCTAAGCGACGTACTTTTCAAAAAAGGACATTCATCTCCATGTAGCCTTACTTGATTAGCCTGTACGTCGGTTTGCCGCCAGCGAAGGCCCGAATTCGAATGGGGGGGCCACCTTTGCGCCTCTGGCTATACGCGGGGCAGGGGGGTTGCGTGCCAGTGGCCCACCAGCTGAGCGCTTGGAGCGTTGGCTCGAGGGAATGGAAACAGCATGCCTGACCGCGATGCGGCACCTCGACGATATCCAGGCATGGTCAGCGCGGGCGGAAACCATGATGGCCCCGCTCTCTGGCAAGACACCACCAGCATTGCGCGCGGTGCTGACCGAATGGCCCGTCGTCTCCGCTCCAATGGCCGAGACCCTGACCGGTGCCAGCCGCGCCGCCGTCCAGCGCAACCTCGCCTGGATGGAAACGCGAGGCCTTATCTGCGAGGTGACCGGACAGGGGCGGTATCGGGTGTGGCGCGCCACCAACTGAAGACCTCAGCGAAACCCGCGGGCGATGAAGCGTAAGAGCGCGGAGGTGATAAGGTGCCGATGTCGAGGTTTTTAACTGCGGCGGCGAGATTCCGTCGCGATGGCATAGGTAACGGCTGAACGTTTCCACACAAAGTGCTCCTTTGCATAGGCGAGCGCACTTGGAGCCACCACGATACTGAGATGGCTTAATTTTTCCAAATTTTCTATGGCGTTTTGGAACGTCTCGAGATCAGAATCGGCAAAGGAATCGCCTAGAATGAAGATGGTAATCCGCTCCACATTACTCAGCATAAACAGACCCGATGATGTTTCGAGATGGTCGGATTCAATCACGGCCTCACGGATTTTACTCGCCCATAGCACTTCATCGAGTTCGTCCACGGCAAGCCATGGCCGGGCCACTTTCGGCCCTTTCCGCGGCCCAGGGGCAACATTAACGATGACTTCCGCTTCTGTAAGCCACTCTTCCAGAAGCCCTTGCGGGCGGCCTTTCAACGTGATGGCCGAAACGCATTCTTTGAAGATCTTTGGGTCGTCGTGGTCACGGTATTTCATGCTGTTCGTCTCCTTGCAGGTTGGTGCAGTCGCTATCGGGTAGGTGGGTAAAATCCCCTGGTGCCAAGCGGATCATGAGCGACTGTATATTTTGGGATGCGGAAGTTTCGAGTATCGCAAGCAGGTCTGACTGGCGCGGCTGCCCGAAGGCAAGCCGATAGAGTGCCGTGGTCTTTATCAACCAAGGTGCAAGTCCCGCTTCGCGGGAAAAAGGAGGCAAAGGCAGAATAGACTCAATGAGGGCAGGTGCGTCGAGATTGCCAGTATAGAGCCAGTGCGGGCACATCCCTAAACGTGACATGCCCAGGTTTTGGGCCTCTTCTTCTGCGGCAGCAAGCATCGCCGGCCAAGCGGGGCCATCGGTTTCGCGGGCGGCCGCAACCTGGCAGGTGGCAATGTTGCTGCGAACCGCGTGATTGAGATATCGCTGAACCCGACCCTCGCGTTGCTCCAGGTCTGCTGGGCTTCCAGGCAGGTTCCAGTGCCAGATTCGGTGGCAGTAGTGATGGAAGTCCAGACCTTCCTGTCCAACGGATGTCGATGCGAGAACGAAGGGGCGGAAGGGCGAGTTGAACGCTTCGCGAAGGGTGTCCAGGCGCGTCTGGCCGCCCTCGCCGTCTTTCGCGGCGTTTGCAGCAAAACGGGCCGCGAGATGCGAAGGCATGTTGAAGCTTTTGCCTGTGAACGGGTTGCGCGCGGTAATCTGCGCCGTGCGCAGGCCCACCGCATCTTTTACTCGCCTAGCCAGCCCTTCGTATGGCGGCTTTCCGGGAATGGTTTCGGGGGTCAGTTTTCCTCCGGTGAGCTGGTACAAATATTCATCGAGCACGGCCTGAAGATCATGTTCAGCGCAATAGTCAATGACTTTTGACCAAGCGCCTTCCTCTCCGCCAGAAAGTAGCAAAGGTCGAACTTCGCGGTGGTTGAACATTGTCAGGAAGCCTAGCGCGATACTGGCCGAGGCCGATGCCAGATCTGGCGACGGCTCTTTTGCATAACGGCGCAGCGATCTGAGCAAACAAACGGCCGGAGACCCAAGCGCCACCCGCGCCAGAAACGTCACCGCCTCGTCACTTGCGGGTACGCTTGCGCGAACACCATTACCGGCGGTGAACTGGTCCAGCAACGAGGGTGCGTTGCTGTCATCACGGGAACCTGCGTCAAGACCCTCGCGAACCTTGCCAACCCACTCATGTAGCGGTCGGGAGATATCGGGAGTGCCGAGGGATGATTTATCAAGCCATGCGATCAACTCCCACGGGGCGGCACCACGGGTGGGGGGCAACATTTGGTCGGCGAGGGCAGATGCAATTAGCACCTTGGCTTTGGCGAGCATTTCTTCTGCACTCAAGCTACTGTTCTGCCGCCAGATTTCCAGAGGATCCACCGCTCGCGCTAGAAAGTCTGACGGGTAGAGGAGCAACATCACCCGCATTGAGCTGCCCAAATCTTCCGCCGCGCTACTCAGACGCAGCAGCCTCGCTTCCTTCTTCTTTGCAGGACCTTTGATCCCGAGCTCATGACGTAGCCTGCGCTCTGCCTCGTGCGAGGTCAGGGCCGCTATGGCCTCAGGGACCATTTGCCAATCAGAAAATACCAGCGATTTGGTCAGAGGCGGCTGACCGGACAAATAGGGCAGGCTGGCGGGTAACCACAAACGTCTGTGAAGTTCACCTTCCTTGAAGACGTTTTCCATCAGTGCTCGCATGCGACCATTGTCGGCTGGTACAGCTTCGAAGTTATGGATCCGGCGTTTTGATAAAAGTGCTGGGCGCGCAGTGCTGGCAAGGTCAGCGCGCTTGTCGTAACCAGAAATTTTCCTGGCGAGATCGAACTCGCCGGGCATGAAGCTAAAAAGATACGGGGCGGATTTCCAGTAATCCGCGCGATTGTGGCCGCCGACCTGCCGGGCAACACGGTCTACAGCCAGAGCCTGCCGAAGATCTTCCGCCCGTATATCTGCTGTAATCTCTTCGCGTCGCAGCCCGGCATCGGTGCTAGTCGCGGCAACCCTTTCCTGGCGGCTCATGACACCGCGCAAGCGGTCTTCGACTTGATTGCGCTTCTCTGCCGCCTCGTTTGGCAGACCCTGCGCGTAGCAGCGCAGATTCTCGCGGAAGAGCCGCATCTCTGCTTTCAGCTCTTTTGCGGCGGTGTTCCCGACCTCGCCCCCACCATGCAACATTCTAATGGCTGCGAGAAAGTCTTCCTGGTGATCGCCCTCTTCCGGGTCATCACCTTTGATCGTCAGCATCTTGTAGGGGGTTGCCGACAGAAAAAGTATTTTTGCGCCATGATGTTCTGTCCGGAGAAACTGCTGCATCAGGGCCTGCGCTTCACTCTCCGTATCGGAGAAAAGGTCGCGGAACTTCTGGAACTCGTCGAAGATGATCAGTTTCGGACGCAATGAGGTCAAAGAATGCGCGGCAAGACGCTGCAGCAGGGCCTTGGTAATCGGATTGCGTTCCTCGGAACGTTTCAGGTTTGCATCCCGGATACTTACTTCCATGTCCCCGGCCATGAGCACAGAAGCGGTTTCTTCACGGTATCCCGCGCCGAGTTGGGGGACGTCGTTAAGGTAGCGCTGCCAGTTTTCTTTTTTTCGAACAGTGCCGCGCAGCAGGTTTTTCAGTCGGGTTGCATGCACCTTGCCGCGCAGGAGATGATGGACAAGCGCCCGCTCCCGCGCGATGCCAAGCCCGCCGGTCTTGTCAAAGCTGGTGCCGGGAGTAAGCGCGATGAAATTAACCCCATTTTTGTGCAGATTTGTTCTCGGATCGGAAAGCAGGGTCAGACGTGTGGGCAGAACCTCACCATCGTGCAAGACATTCAGGATCTGCAGGTTTTGGCGCGCGATCGCCGCATTGGAGCAGACATAGATAATATCGGCCCGCTCGCCATCGGACAGTTGAGACAGCAGCACCGAGATCACTCCCTGCGCGACCCGCGTCTTGCCAAGGCCAACCTCGTCCGCGACCAGAAACCGCTGCGCGCCTGCCTGAAACCGGCCAATGACATATTCCACAGTTGCGCGCTGGAAGGGCTTCAGTGTCGACAAAACCGGTTCAGGGTCAAAGCTCATCTGCGTTTTTCGTTCACGGCAATGAATTTGGACCAGAGGTCATGAAATCCAGCGGCAGTCTGGGTATCCGCAGGAATCAACCGTAGCAACTTGTCCAACTCGGCCATCCGGGCGGGCCCGTCGTCGGACAAAAGAACCTTTAGCAGGGTTTCCAGAACCGGGGGCGCAGCGCGCTGGCTCTGACCCGTCTTTTGGCCGTTGCGGTTCCCCGTTCGCATCAAGCCCGTTAAGTCGGGTTGCACCTCGAGCATCGCATGGACGAAACTCAGCATCTGCTCCGGGGTCTTGATGATTTCTGCCATCAATGCCCGCAGACGGGGCTCGCTGTCTGGAAGCCCATGCGCCTCGGCCTGCGTGACAAAGCTAGCGGTTTTTTCGTTATCGCCTGTCAAATCGATCTGAATGAAGCGGGTCACATTCAGCAAACCTACAAGGCCCAGTATCCAAGGCCCAGCTCCCGCGATAGCCGTTGAACCATGCTGTGTCGCAAGCCGGGCATGGATCTGCACAATACCCGGAATTGCGGGACACTTCATTTGCAGCGCAGCCGACCATTGGTCTTCTACACTTGCGAACGTGAGCTGCGGCCTTGCTGCGAAGATTGCGTGCCGGGCCTGCCGGACGGCATCCTCGAACCGTGCTTCATCTACCTCTTCTTCGCTCAGCGAGCGAGGTGACCAGTCCGCCAGCAGCGGCCTGAGGCCGTCATGGCCCAGAATTCCCTCGGAATCGAGACCAATGCCGCCGACTTTAGCCGTCTTGCCCCTCAAAGTGGCAAAGACCTCGATATTGCGCATTCCGCTGACTGCGAGGCCCGCTGAGGTTGCATTGCCGGATCCAAGAGTGATCGTAGTCTCATCGGCATTCTCGGTGATGAAGATCTTGGCATGAAGCCCTGCGCGTTCCTGATGACCCGTCGGTTCCTGTTCGGGTACGGCGTGGTCCATCAGCGTCATGCTGCACTTCGGAACGTCGTCCAAACGGGCGAGCCAGTCATCACAGGCAACCAAAGCGCAGATCCGTTCACGCCCTAACATGTCCAATGCCGCATCATCGCAGAAGGGCGAGATAACGGCCATCTGCCCCTTGCCTGGCCGCCAGACATGAGGTGACCGAGGAAAGTGTGCGTGAAACACGGGCTTGCGGAATCCTGGCACGGCTTGCCATTTTACAAAAGCAAGCTGGTTACGCAGTTCCTGCAAAGCTCGGGGCTTGCGCCCAAGCATCCAGTCAATGAGGTCGACAAGTGGTTGGTTTCCTCCTTGGTTTTTTTCCGTTTCTTCGCCCTCAAGCTGCAATGCTACATCCCAAGATCGATCCCTCGTCAGATTACGAGACATCATTACCAACCTTTGACGAGTCGTGCCTCCGGCCTCTGGGGAAAAGCGCATAAGCCAGAGCTTGGGGTGGAAACTCGCGCGCTTTGGCGGCGCAACCTCGACGACAAGTCCTTCAAGCAAGCTGATCAGTGCATTGCGCTTGCCGGCTGGTGGATGAATATTGCCTGCCTCTACGAAGATCCTGACACGATCCTGTAGGCGCTGCATTGCAGCCAGTGCCGCAAGCGGATTCTCCATCAGCTCGTCACGCTCGATCCCTCCACGCAATGCCATGGCGACGGGCACTGTGAGGGCAGTTGCAATGTCCATCGAGAAAGTCGTGCCAATGGCCGCCTCCAGACGATAACCTTCGGGCGGCACCAAGGCCTCTCCGAAATCAATGCGCTCAGCCGGGGCAAGGATCTTTTCGCCTTTCATACTTCGTTCGCCTCGGAAACATCCTGCAGGTAGCGGTGAACCCGGCCCCAGCGGAAGGTCAGACGTCCCGCACCTGAGCTGCCGCTCCAATTATAATCGCCATTGAGCTGCAGGCGGGCACGACCAAGTTTAGCCTGTCGCTCTCGGGCTATTATGATGTCGCGTGCATCTTTACTTGTTGGGGCATGCATGACACCGAGCCAAGCATTTAGGAAATCCATCGTAAGAGGGTTTGGGCGAAAGGCGATCTCTGCCGACGCTTCTAGCAACGGGGCAATCAGCGTGCGCGCGTCCTTTGCCGGTACGATTTCACTTCTTTGCCACTCGTCCAATTGCTGCTGCCACTGCTCGACCGTGTCGGGGGCGAACCGCTCTGCCAGCAAGAGGTTGTAGAGCAGAGATGCACCAAAAAGCGTATCTGCGAAGGCAAGCGCGTGATTGAGCTGCAATTGCAGGTTACGGGGCAGATCGAGCTGCGCCACCTTGTTCAGGTCGTTGATTTTGGAAATGTTGCGGGCTCTAGACATGAGGTTGCCCAGCAGCGTCTGGCCATCTCGCAATGAGGCGCAGCGATCGACTATCCAGTCAGCCTCGTCCTTTGTTAGATTAAAGCCTCGCGTGTCATCTTTCGGGATAGACGGCATTTCAGCCCAGCATCTCTCACCCTCAGCCATCCGCTCCAGAACGTCTCGTATGCGGGCTCTGTCGTCCAGCCGAATACCCCATGCACCAATCCCACCCCAATAGATCGCACTGGGCATCCGCTTCAGCTTTGCGCCTGCATCGACTCCGATTAGCTGGTCGCGGTCAGCTCCCTCGGGCAACGCGAGGATTCGGGCGATGAGGCCAGCCTCGGCGTCCCGCAACGCCGCCTGACGGTCCCGACCGCGCAGATCGATGTCATGAAAAATTTGGGGTATCATTAGGAAATAGCGCAATCGTGTCTGAACCGTGCTGGTGCCCGGGAACAGCAAATCCGAAAAACCGTCGCGGATCGCGCCGATCCCGAGTTCGTCTCGAGCTTCGCTGTCGGTCAATGCGCCCATAAGCGCGTTCACGGCCTCGGCTTCGGCGCTTCCGAAAGAGACCCATCCCAGAGCTGAAATCGTCATCTGCCGACCTCAGAAACCGTGTTTGTCGATCCGATGGTGGCGGGCAGCTGCGCGAGTTCCAGCCGCCCATGGTCTATCCAGAACACCGCAATACCTTGCAGCGGATGCTTCGGGAACAGTCTTGCTACCAGCGAGGCGTAGCTTGAGAGCTGGGGCCAGTAGAGGCCGAAGCCCTCGCCGGAGCCGCCAGATTTGTGGTCGATCAACAGGCATCCCTTCGGCCCGATTGCCAGCAGGTCGATCATGCCGGGAATTTCAGCGCCCTCTGATGTGTGTCCCAGCACAGGGATCTCACATTGCAAATCGGTGTAGCCGTCGGCTGACAGCCAGATCTTAAGCGCATTCGCCCGCTCTGCCACCAGCGCCAGGGTAGCTTCATCCAGTCCTGTGGCTGCAGGCAAATCTGAGATCAGGTCGGATCGCGTCAGGTAAGTGCGTATGGCAAGATGTAGCGCGGTGCCCCGGGCAGCATTGTTGATGGTGCTGGACCAAGGATCACCCAGACTGATCCCGCGCGTTTCCGGTATCGGCTCGGCTGTAACGGCCTGCGAAGGCTGCAACCGCCACGGCGAAGTCGGCGTACTGGGCAGGGGCACGACGCCGCCAAACCGAGGCGTATCTCTCCCCACTTCCGGCAGATATTCAGTGAAACTCGCCTGTTCCGGCAATTGCGTGATCACCGTTGGGCAATCCACTCCGCCAATTCGCAGCTTCCCGTCCGCAATCTGCGGCGCACAGGTATCGTCGAACACGTGAAACAGGCACTTCGCTTCGGGCGCGTCCTCATCGCGCTCCTTTAGGAATTCCGGCCATTCCAGCACCAAGCGATCGCGGGCGCGGGTCAGGGCCACGTAGAGCAGGTTTTTCGCATTGGCCTCGAACGCCTCGCGGCGATCCTCGATAAAGCGCCGTTCAGTCTCGGGCGCGGCAAATCCGGGTGTGTGGATCAGGGCGGCAGAGGCCAGCACCGCTGCCATGTCGTCAATCTTGTCCAATGCGTCGAACCGGGTGGCTGTGGTGCCGGGCCATTCCTCAATACCATGGTCGAATTCGGCGACCACGGTGATCGGCCATTCCCGACCCTTGGACGCGTGCCATGTGACGATCTCGACCGCTTCTGCGCTGTTGCCTGAGGGATCGGGGCGGCGATCAAAA
>NZ_JAGPVV010000129.1 GCF_018066915.1 Roseovarius sp. | reverse complement strand
TGATCGACGCTTATCTGGGGGTCGCGCATGACTAGACATCCCGCAAGGTATCCGTCGCCCAAGTCGCCTGTGAATTTTTCCCAGAGGAGTGCCGCTAATGCCTGATCAGTTGATTTTCGGGATGGAGGTCGTGCTGAACGGCCTCATGGCGGGGGTGCTCTATGCGCTGGTCGCGCTTGGTTTTGTGCTCATCTACAAGGCCTCGGGCATTTTCAACTATGCCCAAGGGGTGATGGCGCTCTTTGCGGCGATGACACTGGTGGGGATGATGGAAGGGCGGGTGCCCTTCAGCCACCTGATCAATGCGGTGTTCGGCACCGAGATTCATCACTTCGGCTGGCACTTGCCGGGGCTGGCGGCGATTCTCTTGACCATGGTGATCATGGTGGCGCTTGCCTGGATCGTGAACCAGTTGATTTTCCGGCATCTGGTCAACCAGGAACCGATCATCCTTTTCATGGCGACCATTGGTCTGGCCTATTTCCTCGAAGGATTCGGGGACATGATGTGGGGCAGCGATATCAAGAAGCTTGATGTGGGCCTGCCGCAGGGCATCAACCTGATGATCGACGAAACCACGTTCAACATTTTCGGCTACGGGTTCTTCATCGACAACCTCGACCTTGTGGCGTCGGTGGTGGCGGCGCTTTTGGTGATCGCGCTGGTGATCTTTGCCCAATATTCCAAGCAGGGCCGCGCCATGCGGGCGGTCGCGGATGACCATCAGGCGGCGCTTTCGGTGGGCATTTCGCTCAACTTCATCTGGGTCATGGTCTGGTCGCTGGCGGGGTTTGTGGCGCTTGTGGCGGGGATCATGTGGGGCACCAAATCGGGCGTGCAATTCTCGCTGTCGCTGATTGCACTCAAGGCGTTGCCGGTGCTGATGCTCGGCGGTTTCACCTCGATCCCCGGCGCGATTGTGGGCGGTCTGATCATCGGGGTGGGTGAAAAACTCTTTGAATTCACCGTTGGCCCGCTGGTGGGTGGGGCGACCGAAAACTGGTTCGCCTATGTTCTGGCGCTCATTTTCCTCGTGTTCCGGCCACAGGGCCTGTTCGGCGAGAAGATCATCGAGAGGGTGTGAGACCATGCAAAAGCTGATCGCCATCGTCAATGTGATCGCCTGGGCCGGGTTCTGGTCGTTTGGCTATCTCGCCCTGTCGGCACAGGTGGAAAACACTGCGCAGATGGTCACGGCTGCAATCCTCGCGGCCATGGGCGGGGGCGCTGGCATGCTCGCCTATCTCTGGCTGGTGCGCCACACCGAGGCCACGGGCTATGCCAAGCCGGCCAATCGCGCGACCAAGCGCGACGACGATATTCATGGGGAGGTTCTCTAGATGTTTTACCGGGAAGCGGGGGATTTCAAGACCTCCTACGAGCAGGACAACCAGACCTTTCCGATCAAGTTCGACCGCTACCGTTATTACGCGGTGCTGGTCGCGGCCTTTGCCGTGGTGCCCTTTGTCATCAACGACTACTGGGTCAATGCGGTCTTTCTTCCGTTTCTGATCTATTCCATCGCGGCCATCGGCCTGAATATCCTCGTGGGCTATTGCGGGCAGGTGTCGCTTGGGACGGGCGGGTTCATGGCGGTGGGCGCCTATGCCAGTTACAAGCTCATGACTGCCTTTCCAGACGTCAGCATATTTTTTCACATCATCCTTGCAGGCGGCATCACCTCGATTGTCTGCGTGCTCTTTGGCCTGCCCTCGCTCCGGATCAAGGGCTTTTACCTCGCGGTGGCGACGCTGGCGGCGCAGTTCTTTCTGGTGTGGCTCTTCAACCGCGTGGGCTGGTTCTACAACTACTCGGCCTCGGGCCAGATCAACGCCCCCGAGCGTTACGTGTTCGGCGTGCCGGTCACAGGGGCGGAAACGGCACCTTGGGCGGCGTATCTCTTTTGCCTCGTCTTCACCGTGGCCGCAGCCATCATTGCGCGCAACCTGACGCGCGGCATGGCGGGGCGGAAATGGATGGCCATTCGCGACATGGACATCGCCGCCGAGATCATCGGGGTCAACCCGCTCAAGGCGAAGCTGACGGCCTTTGCGGTGTCAGGCTTTTTCGTGGGCATCTCCGGCGCGCTTTTCTTTGCGATCTATCTGGGCGCGGTCGAAGTGGGCGAGGCGTTCGGCATCAACAAGTCGTTCCTCGTGCTCTTCATGGTAATCATCGGCGGGCTTGGTTCGATCTTTGGCAGTTTTGCCGGGGCGGCGTTTCTCGTGCTCTTGCCCGTGCTGCTCAAGAATACGTTGGTGGGTGGTCTTGGCTGGCCCACCGATTTGGCGGCACATCTGGAATTCATCATCGTGGGCGCGTTGATCATCATCTTTTTGATCGCCGAACCGCATGGTCTGGCGCAGCTTTGGCGCGTGGCCAAGGAGAAACTGAGACTTTGGCCCTTCCCGCATTGAGCGGCGGGCCACGGGGGGCTGAGACCCAGCCGGAGGAGATTGGGCGCAAGATGTCGCGTCCAAGACGAAACATCGGAAAAACCAAGGGAGGAATAAACCGATGAGACAGAGACTGATGACGGCCCTGACCGCCGCCATGCTGGTCGCAAGCCCGGCTCTTGCCGAGTTGACGATCGTCGATACCAGCTATCGCACCGGGCCATATGGCGCGAATGGCATTCCGTTCTCGGACGGATACCAGGATTACTTTACCCTGCTGAACGAGCGCGATGGCGGCATCGGCGGGGAAAAGATCAACCTGGTGGAGTGCGAGACCGGCTATAACACCGAAAAGGGTGTGGAATGCTATGAGGGCACCAAGGCCGCAGGCAATGGCGCGCTGATCTATCAGCCGCTCAGCACCGGTATCACCTATCAGCTGATCCCCAAAGTGACATCTGATGGCATCCCGATGCACACCATGGGCTATGGCCGGACCTCTGCCAAGAATGGCGAAGTGTTCAAATGGGTGTTCAACTATCCCGCGAACTATTGGGATGGTGCCAGCCACGCGATCACCCATATCCTCGACCTGAACGGCGGCGATATCAAAGGCAAGAAAATTTCGCTCGTCTATCACAACTCCGCCTATGGCAAGGAACCGATCCGCACGCTCGAAGAGCTGAGCAAGAAGCACGGGTTCGAGCTGATCCTGTTGCCGGTCGAACATCCGGGCCAGGAGCAGAAGTCGCAATGGCTGCAAATCCGCCGCGACCGTCCCGATTACGTGCTGATGTGGGGCTGGGGCGTGATGAACCAGGTCGCCATCCAAGAGGCCGTGAACATCCGCTTTCCGATGGAGAATTTCATCGGCATCTGGTGGTCGGGTTCCGAGAATGACGTCAAGCCCGCGGGCGATGCCGCCAATGGGTACAAGGCACTGACCTTCCACAACCTCGGCGATGAATACCCGCTCTATGACGATCTGCGCAAGCATGTCGTCGATGCGGGCAAGGCCGCCGGTGCTGGTGATCAGGTGGGCAGCGTGCTCTATAACCGGGGCATGTATGCCGCAATGCTGGCTGCCGAGGCGATCAAGACCGCGCAGGAAATGCACGGTGTGACCGCGATCAACGCAGCACAGATGCGCGACGGCATGGAGAACCTCGAAATGACCGAGGCCAAGATGGCGGCGCTCGGCCTGCCCAACTTTGGCCCCGAGTTCAAGGTCAGCTGTCAGAACCACGGCGGCAACGGCTATGGTGCCGTGTCGCAATGGGATGCGGCTGCGGGCGAGTTCAAGCTGATCACCGACTACTTCCAGTCGGATCAAGAGATCATCTCGGCCCTCGTTGCAGAAGACAGCGCGGCCTTTGCTGCCGAAAGCGGGATCACGCCGGGCTGCTGAGGAAAACAGTCGTCCCGGCCCCGAGTCGGGACGACCCTGCAAATGGTGCGCGGCGGCATGGCGCCGCGCCCACAAAAGCCGAGATATCCCGGATCAAGTCCGGGATGACATGGAGAAAGAGACGCAGATGCTGGATGCCACCCCACGCGACGAGACCCTGCTTGAGGTCAACAATATCGAGGTGATCTACAATCACGTCATTCTCGTCCTCAAGGGCGTCAGCCTGACCGTCCCCAAGGGCGGGATCACCGCGCTCCTCGGGGGCAATGGTGCGGGCAAGACGACGACGCTCAAGGCGATTTCCAACCTCTTGCGGTCCGAGCGTGGCGAAGTCACCAAGGGCACCATCACCTATCGCGGCGAGCGGGTTCAGGATCTGATGCCCTCGGATCTGGTGAAAAAGGGCGTGGTGCAGGTGATGGAGGGGCGGCATTGCTTCGAGCATCTGACCGTCGAAGAGAACCTCTTGACCGGGGCCTACACGCGCGGTGCCAGCCGGGGTGAAATCGACGCCGATCTCAACATGGTTTACACCTATTTCCCGCGCCTCAAGGAACGGCGCAAGAGCCAGGCGGGCTATACTTCGGGCGGTGAGCAGCAGATGTGCGCTATTGGCCGCGCCCTGATGAGCCGCCCCGAGACAATCCTTCTGGACGAGCCGTCGATGGGCCTTGCCCCGCAATTGGTCGAACAGATTTTCGGCATCGTGAAATCACTGAACGAAGAGCAGGGCTATACCTTTTTGCTGGCCGAGCAGAATACCAACGTGGCGCTGCGGTTCGCGCATTACGGCTATATCCTCGAGTCGGGCCGGGTGGTGATGGATGGCGACGCGCGCAGCCTGCGTGAAAATCCGGACGTCAAGGAGTTCTACCTCGGTATGTCCGACGAAGGGCGCAAGAGCTTTCGCGACGTGCGCAGCTATCGCCGCCGCAAGCGTTGGCTGGCGTGACGCGTTTCCCATTGCAAGACACCGCCCCCAAGGATGATGGCATGACCCAGTATTTCGACCCGCTTGAAACCCGCAGCGCCGAGGCGCGCGCAGAGGCGCTTGCCCGTGCTCTGCCGGACCAGATCGCGCGCGCGCAGGCGCTGTCCGGCTATGGCGGGGCCTTGGACGGGGTCGAGGCAACGCAGATCACCGGGGTCGGGGATCTGGCGCGCCTGCCGGTGCTGCGCAAATCCGATCTGGGCCGCGCACAGGGGGCCGCCGCGCCTTTTGGCGGGCTGACAAGCCTGCCTGCGGCGGGATTTGCCCACATCTTCCAATCCCCCGGCCCGATTTATGAGCCAGGCGGAGTCGGTCACGACTGGTGGCGCATGGGCCGCTTTCTGCATGCCTGTGGTGTGGGACGGGGCGATATCGTTCAGAACTGTTTTGGCTATCACCTGACCCCTGCGGGCATGATCTTCGAGAATGGCGCGCGGGCCGTGGGGGCCGCAGTGTTGCCCGCGGGCACCGGCCAGACCGAATTGCAGGCGCGCGCCGCGCATGATGTAGGTGTCACCGCCTATGCCGGCACGCCCGATTATCTCAAGGTCATTCTCGACAAGGCCGAAGAGATGGGCCTGCCTCTCAAGATCACCAAGGCGGCGGTCGGGGGTGGTGCGCTTTTCCCGTCGCTGCGCGCGGAATATGCGGCGCGTGGGATCGCCTGTCTGCAATGCTATGCCACCGCCGATCTGGGCAATATCGCCTATGAGAGTGCCGCGATGGAAGGCATGATCGTGGACGAGGGCGTGATCGTCGAGATCGTGACGCCGGGCACCGGCAATCCCGTGGCCCCCGGCGACGTGGGCGAGGTGGTGGTGACGACCCTCAATCCCGACTATCCGCTCATTCGTTTCGCCACTGGCGATCTGAGCGCGGTGATGGAGGGGGCAAGCTCCTGTGGCCGCACCAACCTCCGCATCAAGGGCTGGATGGGGCGCGCCGATCAGACCACCAAGATCAAGGGCATGTTCGTGCGCCCCGAACAGGTGGCCGCCCTTGTGGCGCGGCACGACAGCATATCGCGGGCGCGTGTTATCGCCAGCCGCGAAGGCGAAGCGGATGTGATGACCGTTCGCATTGAGTCGGTGGGTGGCGAGGCCGAGCATTTCGCGGGGTCGGTTGCCGAAACACTCAAGCTCAAGGGCCGGATCGAAATCGTGCCGCCGGGCAGCCTGCCCAATGATGGCAAGGTGATCGAGGATCTGCGCAGCTACGAGTGACGCCAGCGAAATCTTGATAAGATTTCAGACCGCGATCTTGTCAAGATCGCAGGGCCGTCAGGAAAACCGGTTGGCGTCATAGGGCGCAAGGTCGATATTCGGGCGCTTGCCGCTTATCAGGTCGGCGACGATCCGGCCTGTCTTGGGCCCTGCGGTCAGGCCGATATGCTGATGGCCAAAGGCCGCATGCACGCCCGTTCGCCCGATCTCGCCAATGAGCGGCAGGCTGTCGGGGGTAGAGGGGCGAAAGCCCATCCATTCCTCGACCCCCTCATAGGTCAGGTCGGGAAACACCCGCGCCGCGCCGCGACGGATCAGGTCAAGCGGTGCGCGCGATGGTCCCTTGGTGATCCCGCCCAATTCCACCGTGCCCGCGCAGCGCAGCCCATGCGCCATCGGATTGACTGCGAATTTGCCCGTCGTGATCATCATCGGGTTGCGCGGTATCTGCGACGGCGCGGTAAAATGCAGATGATAGCCACGTTCAGCCTCAAGCGGCACCTTGAGGCCCAGTTTCCGCATCAACGGCTTGGACCTTATCCCCGCCGCTAGCACCGCCGCATCGCAGGGCATCGTGCCACGATCCGTCTCGACCGCGCTGATCCGCCCATCGGTCAGGGTGATGTCGCGCACGGCGGCCTGCATGTATTTCCCGCCCTCGTCCTGTAGGACTGCGGCCAGATCGGCCATGTAGGCGCCGGGATTGAGGATATGGCCATGGCCCTTGAGCGTGGCAAGGCACTGTGTTGCGGGGCCAAGCATCGGCTCTGCCTCTCGCACCGCGTCGCCTTCCAGCAGTTCCGGCACATAGCCCGCTGCGCGTTTCAGCGCCCAGCCATAGGCATCGGCCTCGAAATCGGCACGGCTCGCATAGGCATAGCTGAAATCGCTGGAGGCCACCCATCTTTCCGCGCGCGTGCCCCGTGTCAGCGCAAGATGCTGATCGAGACTATCCGCGACAATGCCGGTGATCCCCGCCACCATCCGCCGCGTGTCGCGGTCATTGGCATTGGCCGCGAATTTCAAAAGCCACGGGATCAGGCGCGGAAAATAGGACCATTGGATAAAGAGCGGCTTGTTGGGATTGAGGGCG
>NZ_JAGPVV010000124.1 GCF_018066915.1 Roseovarius sp. | reverse complement strand
AACATGGAGACCCCAATGACCCTCAGAACCCCCACTCGCCGCCATCTCTTGAAAATGACCGCGGGCGCAGCGCTTGCCACGCCGTTCCTCTCGATCCGGGCGTCGGCGCAGACCGTCAACCTGTCGATGCTGGCCTGGTATGGCCATGCAGAGCCCGATATGGTCGGCGCGTTCGAAGAAGGGAACAACGTCAAGTTCACGCCGAAATACTATACCGGCGGTGACAATATGCTGGGCCTGATCGCGCAATCGCCGGCGGGCACCTATGACGTCATCCTTTCGGACGCCGAATATGTGCAGCAGTTGAACGCGGCCGGGTATATCGAGGCGCTCGATGCCGCCGATTACGCCTTTGACGATTTCTACCCAGAGTTTCAGAAATTCCCCGGCCATTGGCAGGATGACACGCTCTATTCGGTGATCACGCGCTTTGGCTTTCTGGGCGTTGCGCATAACACCGATGTGCTGAGCGAAAAGGACGCGGCCAGCTATGCGGTGTTCTCTGATGAACGCGTCACCGGCAAGTTGGGGCATTTCGACTGGCACCTGCCGAACCTCGGGCAAATGAGCCTCGCGGCGGGCAACGCGTCACCCTATGACATTGACGAGGCGGCCTGGGACAAGGTGCAGGAGGCCACGATGGCGCTGCGCGGTCAGGTCGGCGGGTTCTTTGACTATGGCGGCACGTTCTCGTCGCTCAATGACGGGCAGATGGTGGCCTTTGCCGGGATCGGGGACTGGATTACCGGCGTGCTGGAAAAGAACGGCGCCAAGGTCCGCACCACCATTCCCGAAGAGGGCGGTTTGCAATGGACCGAGTCCTTTTCGATCGGCAAGGGCACGCAGAATTACGAGATGGCGCGCAAGTGGATTCAATGGATCACCTCGCCCGAGGGTCAAGCGAAATCCGCCGATATGGCGGCCTATCCCGCGCTCATCCCCAGCAAGAAGGGCTGGGAGGTGCTGAACGCCACCAACCCCGCCGAGGCCAAGCGGCAGAACATGGTGCTGGGCCAGCATAATGCGATGGACATGATCCGCGAGGGGCGTATCCAGTATCGCCAGTTGCCCGTGCAACAAGGCCTTGAGGACTGGAACGACTTCTGGTCCGACTACAAGGGCGCCTGACGGAAGGCTTGGCCGGGGTCATGTTCTCCCCAGACCCCGGCACCGCCCTCTAGCCTCTGAGAAAGCCGTATTCCATGACCCGACCCAGCCTCTATTCGCTCACCTTGGCGCTGCCGCTCTTGATCTGGCAGTTGGCGTTCTTTGCGGTGCCGCTGATCTTTCTGATCGCCATCAGTTTCTGGACCGTGCGCAATTTCCAGATGATGCCGGACCTGAATTTCGGCAATTGGGAACGCATCCTGATGCGCGGCATCTTTTGGGATGCCTATCTGCGCACCGCCATTCTGGCCACGGCAAGTGCGGTTCTGACCAGCGCCATCGCCTTTCCGGCGGCCTATGCGATTTCGTTCAAACTGTCGGAGCGGGTCAAGCAATGGGTGATCTTCGTGCTGATCATCCCGTTCTTCACCAGCTACCTTGTGCGCATCTATGCGCTGCAAGTGTTCCTGTCGGATGAGGGCATCATCAATGCCGCGCTTTGGATGCTGGGCATCGGGCCGTTTGGCATGCTCAATACCACCTTTGGCACGCTGGTGGGGATGGTCACACTCTGCCTGCCGCTGGTGATCCTCTTGCAGGTGTTCAGCCTCAATTTCGTCAATCGCGATCTGGTCGAGGCGGCGCATAACCTGCGGTGCGGGCGGCTGCGCACGGTCGGGTCGGTCATTGTGCCCTCGGCGCGGGTCGGCCTTGTGATTGCGGCACTCTTTGCCTTTATCCTCTCGTTCGGCGATTTCGTGAGCCCGCTTTACCTTGGCGGGGGCAATCCGCCCACGCTCTCGATCCTGATCACCGACATCACCAAATCCGGCCAGCAATGGCCGCGCGCCGCCGTGGTCGCGCTGATGATGATCGGCACGCTGCTGACCGTGGCCTTTGCCGCCATCACCTATGCCTACAAGGAGCGCGGCAAATGACCGGCAATGACAATCGCCTGATCAATGCGGGCCTGAAACTGCATATCGCGGTCTGCGTGATCTTTATCTTTGCGCCGATCCTTGGAAGTTTCGTCTTTTCGCTCAACTCAGACCGGTTCCCATCGTTGCCCTTGGGGCATTTTTCGACCGAGTGGTATCGCCTGATCTGGGAAGACCCGTTTGTCTGGGCCGGGTTTTTCAACACCGTGATCGTGGGGCTGATCGTGGCGGTGATTGCCACGCTCTTGGGATTTGGCGGGGCCTATACCGATTACCGCTACAACTTCTTTGGCAAGAACGTCTATCTGGCCCTCGCCCTTCTGCCGCCCACCATTCCGGTGGTGATCATGGGTCTGGCGATGCTGGCGTTCCTGTCGCGGGTGAACCTGTCGGGGAGTGCGATTTCCATCATCATCGCGCATGGGGTGATGTGCAGCCCGTTTGCCATGGCCATCATCCGCCTGCGCCTGTCACAGATGGACCCCGACCTAGAGGCGGCGGCGTGGAATCTGGGGGGCAATGAATGGGCGACGCTGCGCCATGTCATCATCCCCTTTACCAAGCCTGCGCTCTTTGCCGCGCTCTTTATCACCATGGCGGTGTCGTTCGACGAATTCGCGGTGGCGTGGTTCGTGTCGGGCCTCAATGAAACGCTGCCGGTGAAAATCCTTGGGTTTCTTCAAGGGCAGGTCAGCCCGCGGATCAACGCCATCGGCTCGCTCGCCTTTCTGAGTTCCATCACGCTGATCATCCTTGCGCAGATGCTCTTGCGCAATTCCACAAAGGACAAGTCATGAACATGCAAACTCCCGTGAAATCCGAGGCCATCGTCAGGCTGGAGGGTGTGGTCAAGAGGTTCGGCGAGTTCACCGCCGTGGAACGCGCGGATTTCGAGATCGGGCGCGGCGAGTTTCTGGCGATCATGGGCTCGTCGGGTTGTGGCAAGACGACGACGCTGCGCATGCTGGCGGGGCTCGAGGACCCGAGCGAGGGCAATATCTATCTTGATGGCGAGCGGGTGAACGGCAAGGCGACCTGGGATCGCGATACGCCGATGGTCTGGCAGAGCCTTGCGCTTTTTCCGTTTCTCACCGTGCAGGAGAATGTCGAATTCAGCCTCAAGATGCGGGGCGTGGGCAAGGTGGAGCGCGCGCAAAGGGCGCGCAAATGGCTGGACAAGATGCAGATCCTCGAATTCGCGGATCGCAATATCTCGCAGTTGTCGGGCGGGCAGCGGCAGCGCGTGGCCCTAGCCCGCGCGCTGGTGACAGAGCCAAAAATCCTGCTGCTGGATGAGCCGCTTTCGGCGCTCGATGCCCATCTCAAGGTGCGGATGCAGGCGGTCTTGTCGAACCTGCAAAAGGATCTCGGCATCACCTTTGTCTATGTCACCCATTCCATGTCCGAGGCGTTTTCGATGGCCGACCGGGTGGTGATCATGAGCCGGGGCAAGATTGAACAGATCGGCACGCCGCAGGAAATCTATCACGCGCCGCGCAACCGCTTTGTGGCGGAATTCCTTGGCTCGGCCAACATATTCACCGGCAAGCTGGTCGAGAAGGCGGGGGATCTCTGGCAGGTCGAGACAGCGCATGGGCGATTTGCAATCAAGGCCCCCCAAACGCCTGCGAAATCGGTGGGCGATACGCTCTCCTTTGTCGTCAGTGCCGAAAAGATGCAGATCGGTGCTGTGGGCGCAGGGGTGACGGGTATTCGCGCGCGGGTGGTGGGTGAGGAGTTCGTGGGGGCCTCGGCCGTCGTATTTCTCGAGACAGAGTCAGGTGAAGAGTTGAAGGTGCAGAAAAGTCATGGTGAACTGGCCTCTGTTGATCTGCATTCAGGAAGCACCCTGACCCTGCATTGGGAGCCCGAAGCCTGTCATGTCCTACCCGGAGAATGACACTCATGTGACGCGCAAGGCGATCGTGCCGCAAGGGGCGGCGTTCTTTGCGATCGAGACGACCAAACCTGCCCGGCATTTTGCCTTTCACCTCTTGCCTGATTTCACGCTGCTGGCGTTCAGCGCGGCGCTTGATCCGCTGCGCATCGCCAACCAACTGGCCCAGCGCCCGCTCTATCGCTGGACCGTCACCTCGCAGGATGGCGGGCCGGTGGTCAGTTCCTGTGCGATGTCGGTCAATGTCGATCAATCGCTCGGGGGTTTCCCGCGCGAGACCGATCTGGTGGTCTGCGGCGGCACGGTGCGCACGGGCACCGGCAGCAAGGATTTGCTGTCGCTCTTGCGCCAGCACGCGCGCTTTGGCGGGCGGGTGGGCGGCATCTGCACCGGGGCGATCGCGCTGGCGCAGGCGGGGCTGCTCGAGGGGCGGCGCGCGACGCTGCATTGGGAAAATCAGCCCGCCTTTCGCGAGAAATTCCCCGAAGTCGAGGTCACGGGTAACACCTTTGAGGTGGATGGCGGGATTTTCACCTGCGGCGGCGGGGTTGGGGCGACCGACATGATGCTGGAAATGATCGAGGCGGATTATGGCCGGCCCTTTGCCGATGTGGTGGCCGATATGTGCCTCTACAGCCAGCGCCGGGCAGAACGCAGCCCGCAGCGCGCCTCGATCAGCAATGCGCTCGATAGCCGCAATCCGCTGTTGGTGCGGGCGATCAAGGTGATGCAGACCAATATCGAGACGCCGATCAGCATGGATGAACTGGCCGACGCGGCGGGCTGTTCGCGCCGTCAGATGGAACGGCTGTTTGTCAAATACCTGCGCAAGACGCCCTATCGCTTTTTCCGCGACTTGCGGCTGGATCATGGCCGAAGCCTCTTGCGGGAAACCGATCTGAGCGTGACCGAGATTGCCATGGCCTCTGGCTTTGCCTCGCCCATGGTGTTCATCAAGACATTCCGAGGCCGCTTTGGCCATTCGCCGGGGCAATACCGTCGCGCGGGCTGAGCGCGACAGCGCTTGTCGCCGCGCGGTCGATGTTGTCAATTGGGGCAACTGACAGCAGAGGGCCGGTGATATGGACATGAATTTGGGAATGCGCCCCGAGATGCGCGCGCTATTGGCGCGGGTGGCGGCGATGGTGCGCGACGAGATCATGCCGCTCGAGGCCGAGTATCACGGCGAAATCGGCAAGGGCGAGCGGTGGGGCTATACCCCCCGGCAGGCCGAGATTCTGGAGGGGCTGAAGGCACGCGCCAAGGCCGAAGGCTTGTGGAATTTCTGGCTGACCGACAGCGCGCGGGGCTTTGGCCTGACCACAGTCGAATACGCCTATTTCGCCGAGGAGATGGGCAAGACCCCGATGGGGGCCGAAGTGTTCAACTGCAACGCGCCCGACACCGGCAATATGGAAGTGTTCGAGCGTTATGGCACCGAGGCGATGAAGGCAGAGTGGCTGGCCCCGCTATTGGAGGGGCAGATTCGCAGCGCGTATCTGATGACAGAGCCGGATGTCGCCAGTTCCGATGCCACCAATATCGCAATGTCCTGCGTGCGCGACGGGGATCACTATGTGCTGAACGGTCAGAAATGGTGGGCCACGGGGGCCGGTGATCCGCGCTGCAAGGTCTATATCGTGATGGTGCGCACGGGGGGCGATGAGATGCCCAAACATCAGCGCCATTCGATGATCGTGGTGCCCGCCGACACACCCGGCATCGAGAAACTGCGCCCGATGCAGGTGTATGGCCATGATGACGCACCGCATGGGCATATGCATTTCAAGTTCGCGGATGTGCGCGTGCCGGTGGAAAACCTGCTCTTGGGCGAGGGGCGCGGGTTCGAGATTGCGCAAGGCCGCCTTGGGCCGGGGCGTATTCACCACTGTATGCGCGCCATCGGTCAGGCCGAATCCGCGCTCGAGATGATGTGCAAGCGCGCGCTGGCGCGCGAAGCGTTCGGCAAGCCCTTGGCGCAGCTTGGGGCGAATTACGACATCATCGCCGAGTGCCGGATGGAAATCGAGCAGGCGCGCTTGCTGTGCCTCAAGGCCGCGTGGATGATGGACCAAGGCGATGCGCGCGCCGCAGCCCCTTGGATCAGCCAGATCAAGGTGGTGGCCCCGCGCGTGGCACTCAAGGTGATCGACGAAGCGGTGCAGATGTTTGGCGCGCAAGGCATATCGCAGGATGTGCCGCTGGCGGCAATGTGGACGCATGTGCGCACCCTGCGTCTGGCCGATGGCCCGGACGCGGTGCATCGCCGGCAGGTGGCGCGCGCCGAGTTGCGGAAATACACACAGGAAAAGGTCTGAGCGTTTTCGCACAAGCGGGTCTGCGGCAAGGAACCCAGATCACGCCTTGGTGAAGAGTGCAGCGGTTACATTCCAGAGGGGGGCCGACTAGCTGTAGGGTGAGCACATCACACACAAAGGAGAGCTCCATGACTGCTGAATTCCGAGTAGAGACATCGCCTGTGAGTGACGATCAGGCCACTGGTAAGGCCAAGGAATTGTTGGAGGGCGCGCGCGCCAAACTGGGGTTCGTGCCCAATATGTATCGCGGCATGGCGGTCAATCCCGGCCTCTTGTCCACCTATCTGCATGGCTACGCGCTCTATCGCGAGTCGGGCAATTTCACCCCGCCCGAGCAAGAGGTGGTGTTTCTGACCGTCTCGCTGGCCAATGGCTGTGACTATTGCACCGCCGCGCATTCGATGCTGGCGATCAAGATGTCCAAGCTGGGCGAGGCGCATACGCAGGCGCTGCGCGACGGCAAGCCGCTGAGCGATGCCAAGCTGGAGGCGCTGCGCAAGTTCACCCACCACATGTGGGAAACACGCGGTTTGCCGACCAAGGCCGAGGCCAAGGCGTTCAAGGCCGCAGGTTACGGCGATGTGCATGTGCTGGAGATCATTCTGGCGCTGGCCGTCAAGACCATCAGCAACTACGCCAATCACGTCAATCACACTGATGTGGATGAGGTGTTTGCGCCCTACACCGTGGACAAGACGGTCGAACCCGCCTGAGGCCCTGTTGTCTGCGCCCTCAAGAGTTGGGGGCGCAGAACAAGTCGTAGACCACTTCAAGCACCTTGCGCGGGCGGTCATCGGCAAGGCTGTAATAAATCGTCTTGCCATCGCGCCGCGCCGTCACCAGCCCTTCGAGCCGCAGGCGCGACAATTGCTGCGACACCGCGGCCTGACGTGCCGAGAGCAGCGTTTCCAACTCTGTGACAGACCGCTCGCCCGACACCAGATGGCAGAGAATCATCAATCGCCCCTCATGGCTGAGGGCCTTGAGGAAATTGGCGGCATTGGTCGCATTTTCGACCATGCGATCCATCTCTGCAGCGTCGCGCGTAGCATCGAGAACGGGAAGCGGCATTTTCAGTGGCACCCTGATTGTGATTTCCATTTATCTAGGTCGTTTTTGCAGATTGTGCAAAAGCTGGCCGCACCTGCGCGCGAAAAAGTGAGTGTGTGGGGCGCAGAAATCGCCTTGGTTCCATTGGCCGTGCCACAAATTCGAGCGATGCCCTTGCAGCCCCTTGGGCGCAACACTAAGACTCCCTTAGGAACTGACCGGCTATGGTCGGAGTGATTGACAAAGCCTGACGGCAAAGGTCGGGCGCAGGACAGGCGGGCTGTAATGAAAGACCCTATGGACATCTACATGAACACCCTTGTTCCGATGGTGGTCGAACAGACCAGCCGGGGCGAGCGGGCCTATGATATTTTCTCGCGCCTGCTCAAGGAGCGGATCATTTTTCTGAGCGGTCCGGTGCATGACGGCATGTCGAGCCTGATTGTGGCACAGCTCTTGCATCTCGAGGCTGAGAATCCCTCCAAGGAAATCAGCATGTACATCAACAGCCCCGGCGGGGTCGTGACCTCGGGACTGTCGATCTATGACACGATGCAATACATCAAGCCCAAGGTCAGCACGCTCGTCGTGGGCCAAGCGGCCAGCATGGGCAGCCTGCTCTTGACGGCGGGCGAGCCGGGGATGCGGTTTTCCCTGCCCAACAGCCGCGTCATGGTGCACCAGCCCTCGGGCGGGTATCAGGGCCAGGCGACCGATATCATGATCCATGCGCGCGAGACGCAAAAGCTCAAGGATCGGTTGAACGAGATTTATGTCCGGCACACCGGGCAGACCCTGAAAAAGGTCGAAGAGGCGCTGGAGCGGGACAATTTCATGTCGCCCGAAGAGGCCAAGGCTTGGGGCCTGATCGACGAGATCGTGGCCAATCGTGACAAAGGCGACGAAGCGAAGAAATAAACGTGATCCGGCCCGAGGGCGGGCCGGATATTTTCAGATTGTGGTGCCATACGGCCTGACTTAAGCTGAAGGGTAGCACAGATCACAGACGAGGCCCCGCGCGGGGCGCGCGGACGGCAGGCGGCGCAGGGCCCGAAAGGTACGGAATGGCGAATAACTCAGGCGGCGACAGCAAGAACACGCTCTATTGCAGCTTTTGCGGCAAAAGCCAGCATGAGGTGCGCAAACTGATCGCCGGACCGACCGTGTTCATCTGCGATGAATGCGTCGAGCTCTGCATGGACATCATCCGCGAAGAGACCAAGACCGCTGGCATCAAGTCGAGCGAGGGGATTCCCGCGCCGCGCGATATCTGCAAGGTGCTGGATGATTACGTGATCGGTCAATCGCGGGCCAAGAAGGTTCTGTCTGTGGCGGTGCACAATCACTACAAGCGGCTGAACAATTCCGGCAAGAGCGACATTGAACTCAGCAAATCGAACATCCTGCTGATCGGCCCCACGGGCTGTGGCAAGACGCTTCTGGCGCAGACGCTGGCGCGAATCCTCGATGTGCCCTTTACAATGGCCGATGCCACCACGCTGACCGAGGCGGGCTATGTCGGCGAGGATGTTGAGAATATCATTCTCAAGTTGCTGCAATCGTCCGAGTATAACGTGGAGCGCGCGCAGCGCGGCATCGTCTATATCGACGAGGTCGACAAGATCACGCGCAAATCCGAGAATCCTTCGATTACCCGTGACGTGTCGGGCGAGGGCGTGCAACAGGCGCTCTTGAAGCTGATGGAAGGCACGGTTGCCGCCGTGCCGCCGCAGGGCGGGCGCAAGCATCCGCAGCAGGAATTCCTGCAAGTGGACACCACGAACATTCTCTTCATCTGCGGTGGGGCCTTTGCCGGTCTCGACAAGATCATCGCGCAGCGCGGCAAGGGCAGCGCCATGGGATTTGGGGCCGATGTGCGCGACAATGATGCGCGCGGCATTGGCGAGATTTTCACGGATCTGGAGCCGGAAGATCTGCTCAAGTTTGGTCTGATCCCGGAATTCGTGGGCCGTCTGCCGGTCATTGCCACGCTCGAGGACCTCGATGAAGAGGCGCTTGTGACGATCCTGACCCAGCCCAAGAATGCGCTGGTCAAGCAGTATCAGCGCCTTTTTGAGCTCGAAGGCGCGCAACTGAGCTTTACCGAGGACGCGCTCAAGGCCGTGGCCAAGCGGGCCATCGCGCGCAAGACCGGCGCACGCGGCCTGCGCTCGATCCTTGAAGATATCCTGCTCGACACGATGTTCGAATTGCCCAGCATGTCCCATGTCGAGGAAGTGCTGGTCAACGAAGAGGCGGTCAATTCCGATGCCGCGCCGCTGATCATCTATGCCGAGAGCAAGGGCAAGAAGGAAGGCGCCAGCGCAGGCTGATCCCGCCTGCCTGAACCAGATGAAACTCCGCAAGGAATGGCCCGCAACCCTGGTGTTGCGGGCTTTTTCACGGTCGGCGGCTGTGGGCCTGCCGGTCTGGGTGCGGTGTTGCGAGCACTGGACCTTCGCCGTCAAATCCGCCATATCGGGGGGGAATGATGTCGGAGGGTCGAATGGGCATTCTCAACACCTTGCTGCGCGCCGTTACCTGGTGGAACGGGCAGACGCTCAACACCCAGCTTTATACTTGGCGCAAGGGCGTCAAGGTGGGGGAAGATGCGCAGGGCAATGCGTTTTATCGCACCCGCGACGACAAACGCCGTTGGGTGATCTTCAACGGCGAGGCCGAGGCAAGCCGGGTCGATCCCGACTGGCACGGCTGGCTGCACCACACCTACAAGGAATCGCCCACCGACCGGCCCCTGACGCACAAGCCCTGGGAAAAGCCGCATAGCGAGAACCTGACCGGCACGCCTCTGGCCTATGCGCCTGCCGGGTCCATCCGCCGCGCGGCCCCCGCAGAGCGGCGCGACTACGAGGCGTGGTCGCCGGAATAGGGACGGGAATATGTCAGAGAGTAAAACCGAAGTTATGGTCGGCGGCGTGGTTCTGGCCGTTGCCATCGGATTTCTGGTCTACGCGGGCAAGACCACCGGCATGACCACCGGCGGCGCGCGCGAATACCAACTCAGCGCCAGTTTCCGCAGCGCCGATGGCGTGAGCGTGGGCACCGATGTGCGTCTGGCCGGGGTCAAGGTTGGCCGGGTCACGCAAATCGCGCTCGATCCCGAAACCTACCGCGCCAAGACGATCTTTACCGTGCAAGAGGGCATCAATGTGCCCGACGACAGCGCCGTGGCGATTTCCTCCGAGGGGCTGTTGGGCGGCAATTACGTGGAAATCATGCCCGGCGGATCGCCGTTTCCGGTCGAACCGGGGTCCGAGATCGAATTCACCCAAGGATCGGTCAGCCTTGTGTCGCTGCTGATGAAGTTCGTCTCGGGCAGCGAGGGAGAGACACCGCAATGAGGGCGCTCTGGCTCGGTCTTGTGCTCTGCCTCGGGGCGGGCGCGGGGACCGCGCAAGAGGTGGCGACGGTTGCGCAAGGCGCGCTGTTGCGCGGCCTCGACAAGATCAACGGCGTCGCGCAGGACCTCGACCTCGCCAATGGGCAATCGGGCGTCTACGGCTCGCTTGACGTGGTTCTGGGCGAGTGCCGGTATCCGGTGGACGATCCGGCCGGAGACGCCTTTGCCTATCTCACGATTTCCGAACAGGGCAGCGGCGCGGTGATCTTTTCCGGCTGGATGCTGGCCTCGTCCCCGGCGCTGAACGCGCTCGAGCATCCGCGCTATGATATCTGGGTCCTGCGCTGCAAGATCTGAAGCGGGTCGGGATCAAACGGTATCGCGGTGATGTCTGCCTCATCCTCCATCGCATACTCCAAGAGCGCGCGATACTGCGTGCGCGGGATTTCGAGCCCCCCAAGCCGCCCCAGATGCGGCGTGATGAACTGTGTATCGAACAGGCGAAATCCGCAGCGGGCGAGATGGTCGGTAAGATGGGCAAGGGCCAGTTTTGACGCATCCGTGCGCCGCGAAAACATACTCTCGCCAAAAAAGGCCGCCCCGAGCGCCACGCCGTAAACCCCGCCCACCAACTGCCCCTCTTGCCAGATTTCCAGCGAATGACCATAGCCTTGGCGATGCAGCGCCAGATAGGCGCGATGGATCGGTGGGCTGATCCAGGTTTCGGCGCGGTCGGCGCAGCCCTGCAACACCGCCTCGAAATCATGGTCGAGCGTCGCCGTGTAGCGGCCCTGCCGCATCCGGCGCGCCAGCGAGCGCGAGATGTGGAACCCGTCCAGCGGCAGAATCCCCCGGCGGTGCGGATCAACCCAGAACACCTCTGGATCGTCGCGGCGTTCCGACATGGGAAACACACCAGAGGCATAGGCCTGAAGCAGGAGAGCGGGGGTCAGGGGTGTCGTCATGGGCCTGCGTGTGAACCAAGGAGCGCTTAAGGGTTTGCTATCTTTTGTCATGTTACAAGACCAAAGGCGATACAGGCTGATGGGTGTGTGATGACGATCATGGGGTATGGGTTCAAACGGCAGGCGGGCGATGACAAAACCGGCGCTTTCAACAGGGCGCAGGCGCGGCATGCGCTGTTGGTGGATGGCTATCGTCACGCCATTGCCGATTCGACGGTGATGCTGATCGGGGCCGGGGATGGCGCATGGTGCTATGCTCTGGCGGCGGCAGGGGCCCTGCAGGTGGTTGGGATTGAAACCGATGCCGCCCTTGTCGAGCGGTTCTGCCGCTTGCCCGATGTCGGATTGCGCGAACGCATTGATTTGCGCTGCGCCGACCCGATCGAGGAAATCCGCTCCGAGGTGCGCGCCGCGCGGCAATATGATGTGATCATCCTCTTTGATCTGCTCGAGGGGGTGGCCGACCTGCATGATCTCTTTGGCCTGATCCGCGAGTTGGACCCGCGTCTTGTGGTGGTGGATGGCCGCTTTGTGGACTCGGAAGAGCCGATTCTCTGGATCGACCGCACGCGCGAGGCGGTGGCAGGCCGCGCGCGTCCGGCGCTTGTTCCGGGGCGGGGGGCGGTGGCGATGGTGGCCTATGACACCGGCTTTGACCTCGACTGGATCGACTGGTCCCAGCTTGACCCCGAGGTGCGGCAGGGGTTGGACGATTACTATGCCAAGGGTCCGGTTCTGCGCGCGAGTTTCACCCTGACCCCGGAGGTGACTGTGTGACGCGGGCACGATGCGCGCCGCGCTCAGACCAGAATCTCAGACCGGAATCATCGTGCCGGTGAGCAGGGCGATATGCGTCTCGACGCCCTCTTTGACCGCATGCACATCGGCCTGCACGATCACAAGACGGCGCCCCGGCTTGATCACCCGACCGCGGGCGATCAGCCGCTCGCCCTGCGCCGGGGCCAGAAGATTGATCTTCATCTCGGTGGTCAGCACCTCGGCCCCCTCCGGCATCAGGCTGAGGGCGGCATAGCCTGCGGCACTGTCACCGATGGCAAAGGTCAGACCGGCATGGCCAAAGCCATGTTGCTGGCGACTGCCGGGCAGAATGGGGGCCTCGATCACTGTGGCCCCGTCGGAAAGGGCCACAAGACACGCCCCAAGCGTGCGCATCATTGCCTGCGCGGCAAAGCTCTGTCGGATTTTCTGTTCAATGTCAGGGGACATTTCCCAAGGCTTTCCCATTGTTTATGATGTCACGTCACGTTGACAGTAAAGTGAACTGCTCTGGTGACGTTAGGTTGGAATAGAGCAATCATGCTGATAAACGCATATGAAACGGGAACGGACAAGGGTGGTAAGTTGAACTGGTCTGATCTGCGCCTGCATTTTGTGGATACGTTTTCACTGCTGTTTACGTCTGTCACCTTCTATGTCTGGACGGCCACTCTGGTTTTCGCGGTCGTGGCCGGACCGTTTGGCAGCTATGATACCATGAGCTGGCCGGTCCGGGCCGCCTATTGGGCGGCGGTCATCACGGCGGCTTTTGTGATCGGCTTTGCCGCGCGGGCGACCATGCGCGCGCTTTTGGCGGGGCGGCAGCCAGCCCTCTTTGACCTTGGGGCCAGCTTTCTTGTCGGAATAGTCCTCGGGCCGGTGATCTGGCTCTTGCGCGGCTGGATGGACCCGGTGCTGAGCCCCGAGGATTTGAGCGTGATCAAGATCACCCTCAACAGTTTTCTCATCGCCTGCGGTGTTTTCGTGGTGCGGCGGCAGATCGGCGCCGAGGCGCCCACCAGCTATTGGTCGCAACCAGAGCCGGACACCCCGGCGCAAACGCGGCTGCACCGGCGGCTGTCCTGCCCGCCCTTTGCCGAGATTCATCGCCTGTCGGCCAACAATCATTATGTCGAGGTGGCGACCAGCGAGGGAATCGAGACATTGCGCCTGCGCCTCGTCGATGCGATCGAAGAGATGGAGCCGGTGGCGGGCATCTGCACCCATCGGTCGCATTGGGTGTCGTTTTCGGCCATCAGCGGCACTGAACGCGAGAGTGGCGGCAAGCTCTTTGTCGTGCTCAAGAATGGCGACCGCGTGCCCGTGAGCCGGAAATACCGCCCCAACCTCGAGGCGGCAGGCCTGATTGACAGTCTGGACGCGGTGTTTCAGGGGCGCTGAGTGCCGCGTGGCATCGGCACGGCATGGGCCATGGCCCCGGTCAACACCGCCAGCGCATCGCGTCGCATCAGGCCCGTGAGCACCGCATCGTCGGACCAGAGCCCGCCGGTATAGGTGCCAAAGGCGGGCAGGATCACCCGGTCGCTGTCGATCAGAAAGGCGGGGCGGCTCAGGCTGCGCCCCTTGAGGGCCAGCCGCACCTTGGGGTGATAATGGCCCGAGATTTCCCCGCTCTGCCCGACCCGCGCGATATGGCGAAACGTGAGCGGCGGTGCTGGCAATTCGGCCATATGCGCCCCGCCAAGGTCAACCGGACCCGGATCATGATTGCCCTCGATCCAGACCCAGCGACGCCCCGCCTGCAATTTGGCAATCCACAGCTTTTCCGCATCGGGCAGGTGGCCTGCGGCGGCGCTGTCGTCGAAACTGTCGCCAAGACAGATCACCGTCGCCGCCCCGGTGCGGCGCAGATCGCTCTCCAATCGGGTGAGCGTGTCGCGCGTCTCGTAGGGGGGCAGGGGCGGCTCTCCCATGCGCGCACGGCGCAGCGCCTTGCCCAAATGCAGGTCAGACACGCACAAGAGATTGCGCGCCTCCCAATAGAGCGCGCCCGAGGGCAGCGCGGTCAGCGCCGTTCCGGCCAGGGTGAATCCGTATCCGTCCATGCGGCATAGGTGGCGCGTCCCGCGCAGAATGGCAAGGCTGTGCTCAGGGGGCAAGACCAGCCGCAGCCAAGAGCCGCGCGCTTTCTTCGGCCAAAAGCCGCTCTTGCGCTGCCCCATCGACCGGCATCCGCCCCGCCTCGAGAAACAGGGGGGCGGCCAGGGGGCTGACACGCGCCAGCCGCCGCAGGGTCACGCGCCCCGCGACCCGCGCCAGCATCTCTTCGATCCGGCCGAAATCCACCAGCCCGCGCATCGCCTCTTGCCGGGTGATGTCGAGAAGCAGGTGGTGGGGATCATATTTCACCAGCGTCTCATAGAGAATATCCGACGACATGGTTGCCTGTCGCCCATTTTTGCGCGCGCCGGGGGTGTTGCGCTGAATGAGACCGGCAATCGTGGCCGAGGCGCGAAAGGTGCGTTTCATCACCGCATTGGACATGAGCCAGCTGTCCAGCCCAGCGCGCAGGGCATCGGGGGCCAGAAGCGGGGCGGCATCCGTCACCGGCTCCAGCCCCCAGATCAGCGTGGCGTAATCGGTGGCGACGAAGCCGAGCGGGGCAAGGCCGGTCTCCTCCATCCGTTTCGTCACCAAGAGGCCCAGCGTCTGCATCGCATTGCGCCCGGCAAAGCCATAGATGCACAAATGCTCGCGCCCGTCATGGGCAAAGCTCTCGATCAACAGGCTGTCGGGTTCCGGCATCTGTGACACTTGCCGTTGCAGATGCAGCCAGTCACGAACAGGGGTTGGCAGATCAGGCCAGTCAGGCGCGCCAATCATGTGCAGGATACGTTCTGACAATTGCGTTGAGGTGGCGAATTTGGTGCCCATATAGGTGGCAATCTTGGGCTTGCGACCGGGATCGCGGCTGACCTCCACCACCATCTCGCGCAGGGATTCAAAGCGCACGATTTGCCCGCCGATGAGAAATGTATCGCCGGGGGTGAGGGTGGCGGCAAAGCCTTCTTCGATCTCGCCCAAGGGCTTGCCGCCGCGTGCCCGCCGCATCCGGACCTTGAGCGTGTCGGTGTCCTGAATGGTGCCGATGTTCATCCGGATGAGCCGGGCAGAGCGCGGATCGCGCAATTGCCAGTCTCCATCGGCGCGCTGTTGCAGGCGCTGCCATTGGTCATAGGCCCGCAGCGCATAGCCCCCCGTGGCGCAGAATTCGAGGCAGGCGTCGAATTCTGCGCGGCTGAGGGCGGCATAGGCCCCGGCCCCCGTCACTTCGGCAAAGAGATCGTTGGCATCGAACGGACCCGCGCAGGCACGGATCAGGATATGCTGGCAGAGCACATCGCGCGGCCCCGGCCCGCGCGCCTCGCCATCCAGATCGTGGGCGCGCACGGCCTCGAGAGCGGCGCGACATTCCACCACTTCGAACCGATTGGCGGGCACGAGGAGCGCCTTGGACGGCGCGTTGTAGCGGTGATTGGCCCGCCCAATCCGCTGGACAAGGCGTTTGACGTTCTTGGGCGCGCCCACCTGAATGACCAGATCGACGTCGCCCCAATCCAGCCCCAGATCGAGACTGCCGGTGCAGACCACGGCGCGCAGATCGCCCCGCACCATCGCCGCCTCGACCCGCTCGCGCTGCACCCGGTCAAGGCTGCCGTGATGGATGCCGATGGGCAACGCGTCGTCATTGGCGAGCCAGAGGTTGTGAAAGAAGATCTCGGCCTGCGCGCGAGTGTTGTGGAAAATCAGCGTTGTCTTGTGGCGGCGCACCTGATCCAGCACGGCGGGAATCGCATAGGCGGCCCCGCCACCGGCCCAAGGGGGCGGCTCGGCGGTTGTGAGCATGGCGATGTCGGGCTCTGGCCCCGGATCTGCCATCAGGATCGCACAAGGGCTGTTGCCATGGGACATATAGTGCGCAAGGGCGGGCGGGTCCTCGACCGTGGCCGACAGACCCACGCGCCGCAGGCCGGGGCAGAGCGCCTGAAGCCGGGTCAGCGCCAGCATGAGCTGATCGCCGCGCTTGCTCTCGGCCAGGGCATGCACTTCGTCGATCACGACGCGTTTCAGGCCCGCAAAAATGCGCGGCGCGTCTTCGTAAGAGGTGAGCAGCGCCAGACTTTCGGGCGTGGTCAAGAGGATATGGGGGGGATCGGCGCGTTGGCGGCGCTTGGTGTGCGATGACGTGTCGCCAGTGCGGTCCTCGATCCGGATGGGCAGGCCCATTTCCGTGACCGGCGTGGTCAGGTTGCGCCGGATATCAGCCGCGAGCGCCTTGAGCGGCGAGATGTAGAGCGTATGCAGACCCTTGTGATCGCCCGTGGCCAGATCCGCCAGCGTCGGCAGAAACCCCGCCAGCGTCTTGCCCCCGCCGGTGGGGGCGATGAGCAGCGTGGCAGGATCATCCGCCCGCGCCAGCATCTCCGCCTGATGCGGGTGAAGCTGCCAGTTGCGGGCAGAAAACCACGTGGCAAGAGGGGCAGGCAGGGCGCACATGACGCCTTATCTAGCTGCGGGCAGAGGCAAAGCAAAGTGACCTGCTAGAGCGCCGCCTGCGCCGCCAACCGCGTGTCGATCAGGCCCATGACCCGTGCAATGCCCGACTCGGGGCAATGCCCCGTCAACCCCGCCGCCGCCTCGGCCAGATCTGTATCTTGGGCGGCGCGCGCCACACTGGCCAGAAACTGCGCCGCGTAGCTGAGGATTTCGGGGGCGTGATCATGGCTGAGCAGGCTCTGCACATGGTCGAGATCGTCACGATAGGCCAGCGGATCGGGATGGATCACCTCGGCCTGCACCGCGTAGGGGCCAAGCGGCCGCCGGTCAGCGGGCACATGGCGCAACACCTCTTGCTGAAAGATGCCAAGGCTCGCCACCGGTTTGAGCAAGAGCCCATCGGCCCCGGCATGGCGCGCCCGCGCCTCTGCCCCGGCATCGCCGCTGGTGGCGAGAATCACGCCCACGCGCGGCACGGCGCGGGCGAGTTCGGCAATCAGATCCTCGCCCGGACCATCGGGCAGGCCCAGATCGACGATCACCACCGAGGGGCGGTAGACCTGCAAATGGCGGCGCGCCGAGGTCAGGCAATCCGCGCGCCGGATGCGCGCGCCGCTACGCAGGCACATCAGGCGCAGCGCCTCTGACGCATAGCGGCTGTCCTCGACCGCCAGAACGGTCATGCCAAGCAGCGGGCGTTGGGCATTGGGGGTGCGCGGGCGCACAAGGCTGTCAAGATCGGTCATCGGGTGCATCCTTCTGTCACGATATCCCCGCAGCATGGCCCGCTTATGGTGAACGCGAGGTTAATGCGCGGATTGCGTCCCCCTGTCGCTTGTCAGTTCGCACGATCATCCCCATAACGGGGGAAATTCATGCGAAAGGATTGCCCCATGATCGGACGCCTCAATCATGTCGCCATCGCCGTGCCGGACCTCGACGCCGCCGCCGACCAGTATCGCCATGCGCTCGGTGCCAAGGTCGGCGCGCCGCAGGACGAGCCGGATCACGGCGTGACCGTGGTTTTCATCGAATTGCCCAATACCAAGATCGAACTGCTCTATCCCTTGGGCGAAAACAGCCCGATCCAGGGCTTTCTGGACAAGAACCCTTCGGGCGGAATTCACCATGTCTGCTATGAGGTCGACGACATCATCGCCGCGCGCGACCATCTGAAATCCACCGGTGCGCGGGTGCTGGGCACGGGCGAGCCCAAGATCGGCGCGCATGGCAAGCCGGTGCTCTTTTTGCATCCCAAGGATTTCAACGGCTGCCTCGTGGAACTGGAGCAGGTCTGATGGGCATTACCTCGGCCATCGTGCTCTTTGCGGTGATCTGGTTCATGACGTTCTTTGTCGTGCTGCCGATCCGCATCCAGACCCAAGGTGATCTGGGAAAGATCGTGCCCGGCACCCATGCCGGATCGCCCGAACACCATCACCTCAAGAAAAAGGCGTGGATCACCACCGGCATCGCCATCGTGCTCTGGATCATCATCGGCGGCACGATCATATCGGGTGCCATCACCGTGCGCGATCTCGACATGTTCAACCGGATGGGCCCGCCCGCCGCGTCTGAGTAGCATGAAAGATATGGGTAAAGGTGGCGGCCCCGAGAATCGGGATCAAGAGGTTCACCAGCGGCACTGAGAGCGGCATCGCCATGAGCACGCCTGCGGCCCATATCGTCAGGCGGTGTTTCTTGCGCAGCGCCTTGGCCCCCGCGCGCCCGACCCGGCGCATGGCGACAAGTTGGAAATATTCCATCCCCAAGAGATAGCCGTTCAGCCCCCAAAAGATGAAGAGCGCAAAGGGCGTGAAAAGCGCGTAGAGAAAGAGCGCCACGGTATTGGCACCGATGATCACACCCAGAAAGTTGACCGTATCGCGCAGCGCCTCGCCAAAGGGCACGGATTGCGCGGGTGCTAGTCCGGGATAGTGGCGATCTTCCACCGCATCGGCCACCGTGTCGAGAAACATCGAGGTGATGGCAGAGGCGACCGGCACCATGAGAAAGACCGATAGCACGATCATCAAGAGGAACGACGCCCCGCTCAAGAGGTCGCCCACCCATGTCACCTCGCCCAAGAGCGGCAGGGTGGTGGTGTCGCCCACCGTCGCCTGAATGAGCCAGAGCACACCGGCATAGGCCACAATCAAAAGGGCAAGTGTCAGGCCCACGCCCAAGATCAGCACCTTGCGGAACCGTGGGTCGCCGATCTGGTCTATTGCCTTGAAGAAGCTGGCAAAAATCATTCCGAAACCCACGTCGTGATGCTGTCGATCTCGGGGCGCGGCCGCTCGGGCGGGGCGGCGCCTTCGGTGCCGATATGGATGAAACCGGCGATACGCTCGTGTTCGGCCAGCCCGAGGGCGGTCTGCGCGAACCCCCGGTCATGGCTGGGCCAGCCGCTCAGCCAGTTGGCCCCCCATCCCGCAGCGAGCGCCGCGTTCAGGAGGCTGAGACAGACGCAGGCCGCCGAATAGGTCTGCTCGATGGCCGGAATTTTATCCGAAGGCTTTGCGCTCTCGATCACAGCGACCGCCAGATGCGCATCGGCGAATTGCGTCTCGGCCTTGGCGATATCCTCGGGCGATTTGCCCAGCCGCGTGCCCGCCTGCGCCACCAGCCTCGCCAGCCGCACGAGTGCGGCACGCTCCAGCACGATCAGGCGCCACGGCTCCAGCTTGCCATGATCGGGCACGCGGGTGGCGGCGGTCAGGAGCGGGCGCAGCGCGGCGCGGTCCGGCACCGGCAGCCCCAGCGTCTTGGCCGGGCGCGAGCGGCGCGAGAGGAGGAAATCGAGAGCGGCGGGATTGGGCGTTGGCATCGGTGTCTTTCTCTTGCAAAGCCCCCCACATGTCGGCAAGCGCGCGTCCGGGGTCAAGCCCCTTGACGGGAAATCCTCTTGGAGCGGTGCCGCCCAGCCGCTATGCCGGGCGCATGGACTGTCCTGACCTCAGCGCGCTGGCTCAGCCTGGCACCACCATTACCCTGCGCGTGACCCCCAAGGCCGCGCGCAACCGGATTGTCGCGGAAGAGGGCGCGCTGCGGGTCTATGTCACCACCGTGCCCGAGGATGGCAAGGCCAACGCGGCTGTTCTCAAACTCTTGGCCAAGGCGCTCGGCGTGCCGAAATCGCGCCTGACCCTGCTGCGCGGTCACACCAGCCGGGACAAGGTGTTTCAGGTCGATTGACGCTTGCCCGGCATGCCCGCCACCTGCACCCGCGTGCCCCAGCCGATGCAGCTTTCGGCCAAGGATGCGGGCAGGGGGCGGTCGGTAAAGACCTGGTCGACATCGCGAATGGACCCGATGCGCACCGGCGCGCTGCGCTGGAACTTGGAATGATCCGCCACCAGAAATACCTCGCGCGAGCGGTTGAGCAGGGTCTGGCCCACCACCACCTCCTGAATGTCGAAATCGAGCATGTCACCATCCTCGTCCAGCGCGGAACAGCCCAGAATCGCGTAATCGAATTTGAAATTCTCGATCGTGCGCGCGGTCAGATTGCCCACCAGCCCGTTGTCGGACCGGCGCAGCGCGCCGCCCGCGACGACAATCTCGCAATCCTTGTTGGCGAGCAGGATTTGCGCCACGTTCATGTTGTTGGTAACGACCATCAGGTTGCGGTGATCCATCAATTCGCGCGCCACCGCCTCGGTCGTGGTGCCGATGTCGAGAAAGACCGAGGCATCATGCGGAATGGCCGCCGCACAGGCGCGGCCAATCGCGGCCTTGGCAGGCTCGTTCAGGCGGCGGCGTTCCTCGTAGAGGATGTTCGACACGCCCGACGGCAGGATCGCGCCACCATGCACCCGCTCCAGCTTGCCCGCGTTGGCCAGTTCGGTGAGGTCGCGGCGGATGGTCTGGACGGTGACGTCAAAGCGTTCGGCCAGATCCTCGACCGTGACCTTGCCTTCGGCGCGGGCGATTTCCAGAATGTCGGGTTGGCGAAAGCTTTGGGACATGGGCGGCCTTGATTGGATGCAGGTTCGATTATGTTCGTTTTGTCGCGCTCTGCAAGCAAAGCCTCCGCTGCGCTGCGGCATAGCGCGCGAATCGCGGCTGTCAGGGGCCGGGTGACGTTACGTTAGCCCAAAAAATGCGTTCGTTCGTGCCCTAGGCCGCGCGTGATCCTGAAAATTGATGAATGAAATCAAAGGGTGTGCGAATAAAAGAAACAAAACGAACATTCATTCTTGACCCATGCGGTCAAAAAGTGGTTCGTTTGCGCTCATCTTACGGTGGGAGGGGCGCGTGTCGCAGGACCGCGAGGGCACAGTGATCGACCTGTTCGTCATCGGCGGCGGCATCAACGGCTGTGGCATCGCCCGTGATGCGGCGGGCCGGGGGCTGCGGGTCGAACTGGCCGAGATGAATGATCTGGCTTGGGCCACGTCAAGCGCCTCGACCAAGCTTTTCCACGGCGGTCTGCGCTATCTCGAATATTTCGAAATCCGGCTGGTGCGCGAGGCGCTGATCGAGCGGGAAACCCTGCTGCGCGCGATGCCGCATATCAGTTGGCCCATGCGCTTTGTGCTGCCTTATCACCGCGACATGCGGTTCGAGGGCGAAACACCCACCTCGCGCATTCTCAATCTGGTCATGCCTTGGATGAAGGGGCGGCGGCCTGCGTGGCTCATCCGTCTGGGGCTTTTCCTCTATGACCATCTCGGGGGGCGGAAAATCCTGCCTGCGACCGCGACGCTCGATCTGCGCGATGGGCCAGAGGGCGCGCCGCTCAAGGACAAGTTCACCCGCGCCTATGAATATTCCGACTGCTGGATCGAGGACAGCCGCCTTGTCGTGCTCAACGCCCGTGATGCCGCAGCGCGCGGTGCGCGCATCCGCACCCGCACCCGCGTGCAATCGGCCGAACGTGTGGGCGATCTGTGGCACGTGACGCTGAGGGATCAGGAAACCGGCGCTGTCGAGATGGTGCAAGCGCGCGCCCTCGTGAATGCCGCCGGACCTTGGGTCAAGGATGTGATCTCGGGCACGCTGCGCCTCAACTCTGCCGAGGGCGTGCGGCTGGTGCGCGGCAGCCATATCGTGACGCGCCGTCTGTTCCATCACGACAAATGCTACTTCTTCCAAGGCACCGATGGGCGGATCATCTTCGCCATTCCCTATGAGGGCGAATTCACCCTGATTGGCACCACCGATGCCGAACATGGGCAGGCCGACACGCGCCCTGAATGCACACCGGAAGAGGCCGAGTATCTCTGCCGATTCGCGTCGGAGTATTTCAAGACGCCTGTGACACGCGCCGATATCGTCTGGACCTATTCGGGCGTGCGCCCGCTCTATGACGATGGCGCGAAATCCGCCACCGCCGCCACCCGCGACTATGTGCTGACGCTGGCCGAGGGGCCGGGCGCGCCGCTCTTGAACATCTTTGGCGGCAAGATCACCACATACCGCAAACTGGCCGAGGCGGCGTTGGCCAAGCTGCGCCCGTTCTTTCCGAAGGCAGGCGAGGAATGGACCGCAGGCGTCGCCCTGCCGGGGGGCGATTTCCCCGTTGACGGGTTTGACCGGCTGACCGAGAGTCTGCACCGGGCCTATCCGTTTCTCACAGAGGCATGGGCGCGTCGCTTGGTGCGCGCCTATGGCACCGAGGCGCTGGATATTCTGGGCGAGGCGCGCGAGGCCGCCGATCTTGGTCCCGATTTCGGGGCGACCCTGACAGGGGCCGAGGTGCGGTGGCAAATGGACCATGAATACGCCCGCGCGGCGGCGGATGTGGTCTGGCGGCGCACGCGTCTGGGCCTCAAGATGACCGAGGCGCAGATTGCGGCGCTCGACGACTGGATGCAGCAGGAGCGCGGCCTTGACCGGGCCGCCCCCGTAGCTGCCAAAGGATAATGGAGGAAACGACCGCATGGCGCTGACACTGGAGGGGGTATCGAAACGTGTGAACGGGCAGGTGCATATTCACCCGACCGACCTCACGCTCGAGGCCGGCACGATGAACGTGCTTCTGGGGCCGACCCTCTCGGGGAAAACCTCGCTCATGCGGCTGATGGCGGGGCTCGACGTGCCCGCAACGGGCCGCATCCTGTGGAACGGACAGGACGTGACCGGAATGCGCGTGCAGGATCGCCGCGTCGCGATGGTCTATCAGCAATTCATCAACTACCCGTCAATGACCGTCTATGACAACATCGCCTCGCCCCTGCGCCTGATGGGCAAATCCAGCGCCGAGATTGACGCGGCGGTCAAGAAAACAGCCGATCTGATGCAGTTGTCCCCGATGCTCTCGCGCAAGCCGCTGGAACTCTCGGGTGGTCAGCAACAGCGCTGCGCGCTCGCCCGCGCGCTGGTCAAGGAGGCGGGGCTGGTGCTGCTGGATGAGCCGCTGGCCAATCTCGACTACAAGCTGCGCGAGGAATTGCGCGCGGAAATCCCCAAGATATTCGAGGCGGCGGGCAGCATCTTTGTCTATGCCACGACCGAGCCGGAAGAGGCGCTGCTCCTTGGTGGCAATACCGCAACCCTCTGGGAGGGGCGCGTCACCCAATTCGGCCCGACACCGCAGGTCTACCGCCAGCCGCGCGACGCCACCACCGCGCGCGTTTTCAGCGATCCGCCGATGAATTTCCTGACCGTGCAGAAATCCGGCACCCGCATCCTCTTTGGTGATGGGCAGACGGTGGCGGCGCTGGGCAGCATGGCGGGTCTTGCCGATGGCACCTATACGGCCGGGTTTCGGCCCAACCATCTGGAGCTTGACCGCCATACCGCCGACGCGCTGACCTTTGACGCGCGCCTCAACGTGACCGAGATCACCGGGTCTGAAACCTTTGTGCATCTCGATCACCATGGCGAGCGGTGGGTGGGTCTTATCCACGGGGTGCGCGACCTGAAACTGGGGGCCGCACTCCGGGTCTATCTTGATCCGGCGCATGTCTATGTGTTCGGGGCGGATGGCGCGCTGGTGGCGCCCGCGCCCTATGCAGAGGCGGCGTGAGGGGGAACCATGGCCAAGATCACGCTGGATAATCTCGCGCATAGCTACCTCGCCCGCCCGGCGTCCGAGGCGGATTACGCGCTCAAGGAACTCAACCACGTCTGGGGCGATGGCGAGGCTTATGCGCTCTTGGGCGCGTCGGGCTGTGGCAAGTCCACGCTGCTCAACATCATCTCGGGCCTCTTGCGCCCGAGCCAAGGCCGTATCCTTTTCAACGATGTCGACGTCACCGATCAGGCCACCGCCGCGCGCAACATCGCGCAGGTGTTCCAGTTTCCGGTGGTCTATGACACCATGACCGTGCGCGACAATCTGGCCTTTCCGCTGCGCAATCGCGGCGCGCAGCCCGCCTATATCGCAGAGCGGGTTCAGACCATCGCCCGCATGATCGGGATGGAGTCAGAGCTGGGTCACAAGGCGCGCGGTCTCACGGCGGATGCCAAGCAAAAGATCAGCCTTGGCCGCGGCATGGTGCGCGAGGATGTCAACGCGCTCCTCTTTGACGAGCCGCTGACGGTGATCGACCCGCATATGAAATGGGAACTCCGGACGCAGCTCAAGGCGCTGCATCACGAGTTCGGCCATACGATGATCTATGTGACCCATGACCAGACCGAGGCGCTGACCTTTGCCGACAAGGTGGTCGTCATGCACGACGGTCGCGTCGTGCAGATGGGCACGCCACAGGAACTCTTCGAGCGGCCAGAGCATACATTCGTGGGCTATTTCATTGGCTCGCCGGGCATGAACCTGCTCGATGCCCAAGTGACAGGCTCCAAGGCCGTGGTGCAGGGCGTCGAAATCCCGCTTGGGGCCGACTATGCCCGCCCCACAGGCAGGGTGCAGATCGGCGTGCGACCCGAGTTTGTCCGCCTGACAGCAGGGGCCGAGGGGCTGCCCGTGACCGTGCGACGGATCGAGGATGTGGGCCGTCACAAGATCATCCGCTGCGATCTGGGCGGGGTTGGCGTCAACGCCATCGCCGCCGAGGGCGCGCTGATTTCACCCGACATGACGCGCCTTACCTTCGATCCGGCGGCGATCAATGTCTATGTCGATGATTGGCGCGTCACGCCGAAATCTCAGGCGCAGGAGGCCGCATGATGGACAAGACCGTCAATCAAAAGGCATGGTTTCTTGTGTTGCCCGTGCTTCTCCTCGTGGCCTTTTCCGCCGTCATCCCGCTGATGACCGTGGTCAACTATTCGGTGCAGGACACATTCGGAAATAACCAGTTCTTCTGGGCCGGGCTGGAGTGGTTCGAGGAAATGCTCGCCTCGGAACGGATGTGGGACGCGCTGCAACGGCAGGCGATCTTTTCGGCCATTATCCTCGCCATCGAGGTGCCGCTGGGCGTGCTGGTGGCGCTGCATATGCCCAAGCGTGGCGTCTGGGTGTCGGTCTGCCTTGTGCTCATGTCCTTGCCGCTCTTGATCCCGTGGAATGTGGTGGGCACGATCTGGCAAATCTTTGGCCGGGTCGATATCGGCCTTCTGGGTCATACGCTGGCCGCGCTGGGCATTGACTATAACTACACCCAGAACGCAGGCGACGCCTGGGTCACGCTCATCGTGATGGATGTCTGGCACTGGACCTCGCTGGTGGCCCTTCTGGCCTATGCCGGGCTGCAATCCATCCCCGATGCCTATTATCAGGCCGCCAAGATTGATCAGGCAAGCCGCTGGGCCGTGTTCCGCTATATCGAACTGCCCAAGATGACAGGCGTTCTGATGATCGCCATCCTCCTGCGGTTCATGGACAGTTTCATGATCTATACCGAGCCTTTCGTGGTCACGGGGGGCGGTCCGGGCAATGCGACGACATTCCTCTCGATTGACCTCGTGAAAATGGCGCTCGGGCAATTCGACCTCGGCCCCGCTGCTGCCTTCTCGATCATGTATTTCCTCGTGATCCTGCTGATTTCATGGGTGTTTTACACAGTCATGGTCAATCTTGATAAACGGGAGGGTAAGTGATGGCCGATTTGACCGCCGCACGCGGCACCGCCCGCAGCCTCGCCTTGCCGCGTATCAACGTGGTGATGGTGCTCTATCTCGTGTTCCTGCTCTTGCCGATCTATTGGCTCGTGAACATGAGCTTCAAGACCAATGACGA
>NZ_JAGPVV010000101.1 GCF_018066915.1 Roseovarius sp. | reverse complement strand
ACTTCATCCTGATCTGGTGCACCGCGCGGTACTGCTTCGGGCCAATCAAGTTCTGGAGGCCCCCCCAATGGACGACCTTTCCGGAGCATGTGTGCTGATCCTTGACGGGCGCGACGACCGCTTGGTCGGCAATTCAATGATACTGGCAGAGGCCCTGCGTGCCCGTGGTGCAAAAGTCGATGACCGGCGTCTGTCTGTCGGTCACGCGCTGTCTGACACGGATGTATCCGAAGCCGCGGGATGGCTGCTGCAGGCGTATCCGGACGCAGGGGCGAATGGGCAATGAGCGCATAGGCGTGTCGGGAACGGCAGCCACCCCACTGATCCCGTGCCTGTGAGCCAGACGATCATGCGACGCTGAATCTATTGATTGGCGGATCGCGATCACCCAACCCGACGCAAAAAGCGCCGAAGCCGCTCGTCCTGCGGTGCGTCGAGCACTTGTTCCGGTGGGCCGACCTCGACGATGCGACCGCCATCCATGAACACCACCCGATCCGCAATCTCGCGGGCGAATTGCATTTCATGCGTGACGATGAGCATGGTCTGGCGCTGCTTGGCCACCCGACGCATCAGATCCAGCACCTCGCCGACCCATTCGGGATCAAGGGCCGAGGTCGGCTCGTCGAACATCATCAGGTCCGCGCCGATCGCCATGGCGCGCCCAATGCCGACGCGCTGCTGTTGTCCCCCCGACAGGGCAGCAGGGTAGCTCTCGGCCTTGGCGGCCAGCCCGGTTTCGGCCAGCACCTCCAGCGCGCGTTGCTCCGCCTGCTGACGGGATTGTCCCTGGACCGTGACGAGGGCCTCCATGATGTTTTCCTTCGCCGTCTTGTGGGCGAACAGCGCGTAGTTCTGGAAAACAAACGAAGTCGCCCGGCGCAGGGCAAGCACGTCGCGCTTTGACGCGTGTTGCGCATCGACCGAAACGTCACCCACCGTGATCGTGCCGGCGTCGGGACGGTCGAGGAAATTCAGACACCGCAAGAACGTCGATTTCCCCGTCCCAGAGGCCCCGATGATCACGACACGTTCGCCCGCCGCGATGTCGAAGTCGATCGTGTCCAACACCGTGGTGTCACCAAAGCGCTTGGTCAATCCGCGTATCGAGATCATCGCGCATAGGCCTTGTTCAGATGTGTCTCGAGCACTTTCTGGCCTTGGCTCAGCAACTCCACCATGGCCCAGTAGATCAGCGCGACGACAAGGAACGCCTCAAAATACAGAAAGCTGCCTGCGGCCTCCTTTTGCGCCGCGCCCATCATTTCGGTGACGCCAAGGGTGAAGGCGAGAGAGGTGCCTTTGATCATGTCGATGAAATAATTGACCAGCGTCGGCGCGGCAATCCGTGCCGCTTGCGGCAGGACAATCCGGCGCATCATCTGGGTCTGGGTCATCCCGATTGATTGTGCGGCCTCCCATTGCGACCGGTCCACGCCGATGATCGCGGCGCGGATTGCTTCGGCCATGTAGGCTGAGAAATGCAGGGTCAGGCCCATGATCGCGGCCGTTACACCGTTGATCTGGGCGAGCAAAGAAAAGACCTGCGGCAGGCCGTAATAGAACAGGAAAAGCTGCACCAGCAGCGGCGTGCCCCGGAAAAAGCTGATGAAGAGCATGACCAGCCAGTCCAGCACGGGAACCTTGATGACACGTTCCACCGCCATGAGTGACGCGAGGATGAGCGCGCAAACCATCCCCGCCACAGCCATGAACAGCGTCAGCGGAACATATCCGAGGATCACGGGCACAAGACCCACCATGTAGTCAAGGTCAAGTGCCCGCATGTCTCAGCTCACTTTGCAACGGGCGCCGTAATGTCGGCGCCGAACCATTTTTCCGAGATCTCGGCAAGCGTGCCGTCTTCTTTCAGCGTCGTCAGCGCCGCGTCGACCCTGTCGCGCAACGCCCGACCCTCGTCGGTATCCCGGAACGGTAGCGCGTTGCGGATTTCCGAGAACGGCGAACCGGCAAGTTCGAGCGGCAGGGGGCTTTCCTCGATCACTTGTGCCGAGGACACGCGGTCCATCACGAAGGCATCCACGCGACCCAAGGCGGTGTCCTGCTCGATGTTCGATTCATAGGTGCGGATGTCGATCTCGTCCGCATAAGGCAGGTCCCGCAATAGCTGCTCGAAATTCGAGCCGAGATTCACGGCAACGCGTTTGCCGCGCAGGTCTTCGACCCCCGCGATGTCATCATTGCCTTTACGGACGATCACCTGCGCACCGTCGATGACATAGGGCTGCGTAAAGGCAAAGGCCTTCTCACGCTCGGGCGTGATGGTGATCTGGTTGGCGATTGTGTCGATCCGGCCCGCTTCCAGAGCGCCTACGAGCCCCGAAAAGGACATGGTTTCGAACGCGATTTCAATATCCGCTTGCTGCCCAACGGCGTTCATCACGTCGACCTCGAAGCCCTGCAACTCGTCCTGACGGACAAAGGTGAATGGGAAATAGCCACCTGACATTCCGACGCGCAGCGTGTCGTTCTCTTCGGCTATGGCGGGCCCGTGGACGGTGGCCGACACTATTGCGGCCATGACAAGGGTTCTCAGCATCGTTGATCTCCTGCTGCTGTTGGCCACTGACGTGCATATTTCAGCGCCCTTTATCAACCGGGCGATCAAAATTGAGAGTGAAATTCCACGCGGCTTGGACCTGCCAGACTGCCGTCCGCGAAAGAGGGCGGCACATTGAGCCGGTATTCCGGGTTTGCCGCTGCCTTCTGGACATTATGCCCGACGACCTTGTCCGAGACCCGAGAATTACCTTGTGCGCATGCTTCGGCGCCCACTTTTGTTGTTGGCCCCGTGAGGAGAATGCCAAGAAGGGCGTAATCGGACGACGATCCCGCGCTCCGACTTGGGAGTTCTGCCTCTAAACGGTCACGACCACTTTCCCGCGCAGGCCGTTGGCCGATCCAGCCTCAAGATGCGCATGCGCTTCGCCGATACGCGCGAGCGGGAAGGTCGCGCCTATAACAGGCCGCACCAAGTCGCGCTCCACAAGGCGGGTCAGCGCATCGAGCTTTCCTCGGTTCTGACGTGTAAAGAGGAAGTGATAGGACGCATTGCGACCCCAGGCTTCGATAAGGTTCTGGGGCTGCGCGATGTCTACCAAGGTCACAACCCGACCCAACTGCGCAAGAACCAACGGACTTCTGCTGAGAGCATCCCCCCCGATTGTATCCAAGACCAAGTCGACACCAACGCCGCCCGTGAGGTCGTTGATCGCCTCGACATAGTCTTGCGTATGGTAATCGATGGCAAAATCAGCACCCAGCTTCTTGACGAAATCGTGGTTTTTCTGACTTGCCGTGGTAAAGACTTGCGCGCCCATGGCTTTGGCAACCTGGATCGCGATGCTGCCGACGCCACCGGCGCCGCCATGGATCAGGACCGTCTCCCCTGCGCGAAGCTGCGCCCGCGTTTCGAATGCTTCCCAAACGGTCCCACCGACCAAAGTCAGGCTTGCGGCTTCGGGATGGCTGAGGTTCTTTGGTTTGCGCGCGATCAGGTCTACATTGGCGACATGCTGCTCGGCGTAGGAACCCTGCGCGCCGAAGATGAGAGGCGTGTAATAGACCTCGTCCCCAACCGCGAACTGGTTCACGTCGTCGCCGACCTCTTCGATGACGCCAGAGATATCATGGCCCGTGATCGCAGGGAGTGGCACGTACTCTGCATAGTCTCCGCGCCTGATCTGGTAATCCAGCGGATTGACGGCTGTCGCGTGAACCCGCACGCGCACATCCCGAGGCCCAACAGAAGGAACGGCCACGTCTCTCATCTCGAATGCATCGCTCCCTCCGAACTTGGTGAGCACGGCGGCTTTCATGGTATGGTTCATGGTCCCTCTCTCTTTTTTCGAAACTGCGATTACTGGCGGTGGCCGTCGGCGGGTGATCGCTAGGCTCGATCAGGAATGCGCGCGATCACTTTGATCTCAAAATCAAACCCGGCGATTTGCGGGAAACACAGCATTGCGGCTGGTCATGAGTTCATCCTCCGCATTCTGGCAAGGTTTGGTTTGGATGAACGAATACTAGCGCGTTCTCTTGGCCCCTGCGGCGCAGAAGCTGCCGCATTGGTGCCAATCTTGCTGCCTTCCTGAGAGGGTGGTGCTCGGTGAGTTCCAGTGTTTGGAATCTGATATCTGAGCCGCGCAGTTCCGGGTGGGGAGGCGAAATGCGAAGGACGCGGATGGTGTCCCAGTCTGCGGCTCCGCCCCACGATGGGCGTCGCCGCGGTGTAGGAACGTATCGCTCAGCAAACCGGCCCTTTCGCCTGATCTGCCCGCTTCTCACCTCAATCGTGCGATTGCTTCCACTTTTATGTCCTGTGGTCATCCGGTCGCTGCCTGTTTTTCCTGACCTCGCCTGTTGCCCGGTGCGGTAGGCAGGACGTAGACAGGGCGCGGTATCGAGCTGGATCAGCCTCGCTCACTCTTTCAAAACTGACGGGCAAAAGAATGTCTTGGCGTTGCGCTGAAACTTCTGGCAAAGGCAGGATAAACGTGGCTTGACGCCGCCTGTCCAGCCTAGGAGCCAGCATGACCGCAGACATCGCCGCCCCTTGCCAGACCGCTATCGCCGGTATCCGGACCGACCGCCTTCAGGCCTTTGTGGCAGATGAAAACGCGCGTTTTGTGGCGGAGCGGCCCCGCGCTCTGGCGGCGTATGAGAACGACAGCGCGGCGTGGCTGAACCGGGTGCCAATGCACTGGATGCGAGACTGGCCATCTCCCTTTCCTCTCGTGGTCGCGGCCGCGCAGGATGCGACGTTGGTTGATATCGACGGACACCGACTTGATGATTTTTGTCTTGGCGACACAGGCTCGATGTTCGGGCACGCGCCTGCTCCGGTGACCCGTGCAATCCGGGATCAGGCGGCGCGCGGGCTGACGTATATGCTTCCGTCCGAGGCCGCGCTGCGGGCGGGTGCGTTGATGTCGGACACCTTCGGGCCGTTCCGCTGGCAGGTCACGCTGAGTGCGACCGATGCAAACCGCAATGCGCTACGGGTTGCTCGCGCGGTGACGGGCCGCCGCAAGGTGCTGGTCTTCAACGGGTGCTACCACGGCACGCTCGAGGATACGATGGTCGAGCTTAGATCAGGTCGCACAATCGCCCGGCGAGGGCTTGTAGGTCAGGGGTTCGACCTGACCACGGGCGCTGTCTGTGTCGAGTTCAACGATCTGGACGCGGTCGAAGACGCCCTGAAGGCGGGCGATATTGCAGCCATCCTGACCGAGCCGGTGATGACCAATTCTTGCATGGTCCTGCCACAGGATGGGTTCCTTGAAGGCCTGCGCGGGCTGGCCGATTCCCACGGCGCGCTTTTGATCATCGACGAGACCCACACCCAATCCAGCGGTTACGGCGGCTATACCCGCCAGCACGGGCTACGCCCGGATATCTTCGTGATCGGCAAATGCGTTGCGGGAGGTATGCCGATGGCACTTTGGGGAATGACCGATTCGGTTGCGGACCGCTTTGCCGCCTATGATGCAGATCGACCTGCCGGGCATTCCGGGATGGGCACGACGCTGGCGGGTAATCCGATGCAGTTTGCCTGTCTTGAAGCAACGCTGCAGGAGGTCGCCACTCCGCAGGCCTTTGCCTCTATGACCGTCGGGGCAAAGCGGTTGGCCACAGGTCTTAAGACTGCAATCGAGGCGGCGGGTTTGACCTGGCATGTGGTCCGGGTCGGGGCCCGCGTAGAATTTATCTGCGCCCCCGGTCCTCTGCGTAATGGAACCGAGGCGGCGGCCGCGCATCACCCAAAGCTGGAAGGTGCGCTGCACTTGGGCCTTTTGAACCGGGGCTGTCTGATCGCGCCTTTCCACAACATGATGCTTGTCAGCCCGGTGACGGCGGACGCACAAATCGACAGGCTGATCGCGGCATTTGCCGATGTTCTTTCTGCATTGACAGGAGACACCCATGGCTGACACCTGCCCCTCGGGCGCGACTGTGCGAGAGTGTACGGAATTTCTGGCCGCACATCCGCAGATCGAGGCGATCGACATTGTCCTGCTCGACTCGAACGGCATCGGCCGGGGCAAGATTATCCGGCGGCACGAGCTTGAAGGGCTCTATCGCAACGGGCGGCATCTGCCGATCTCGATCCTCGGGCTCGATGTGGTGGGCGAGGATGTGGATGAAACCGGCCTAATCTGGGACACCGGCGATGGCGACTTGAGGGCCTGGCCGGTGCCCGGATCACTGGTTGCACAGCATGGTACGACCCCGCACCGGGCTGAGTTGCTGCTGTCGCAATACCATCTCGATGGTACGCCGATGCTGTCGGACCCACGCCATGCCCTGCACCGACAGGTCACCGCACTGGCAGAGATGGGCCTTTATCCCACGGCCGCGCTAGAGCTGGAGTTCTTCCTGCTCGATCCCGAACGGGACAGTGAGGGCCGTGTGCGGCCCGCGGCGGACGTGCTGGATGGTCGCCGCTCGGCCAAGACCCAGGTCTACTCGGTGGATCACCTGATCGGCATGCAGCCCCTGTTCGCTGACATTTATGCTGGTGCAGCCCTCGCCGGGATCACGCTCGAAACGCTGATCTCGGAATATGCGCCGGGCCAGTACGAACTTACACTGCAGCACCGGGTCAATATCATGCAGGCGGTGGACGATCTCGCCCGGCTCAAGCGGATCGTCCGCGCGCAGGCGCGTCGTCACGGAGCGGTCGCCTGTTTCATGGCCAAGCCGCTTGCGAACTACGCAGGGTCTGGCATGCATCTGCATCTCAGCCTCTGCGATTCAGAGGGCCGAAACATGTTCAGTGAGGAGGAAGGGTCTGGCTGGACCGACCTTTTGCGCCATGCCATCGGCGGAGTGCTCGCGACGATGGGCGAGAGCATGTTGGTCTTTGCACCACATGCCAACAGCTGGCGGCGCTTTGCCAACCAGAGCTATGCTCCGGTGGCGCCGACATGGGGCTTCAACAACCGGTCTGTAGCGGTGCGCGTCCCGGCAGGCCCGCGTGCCGCACGCCGCATCGAACATCGTCTGTCAGGCGTGGATGCTAATCCGCATCTGGTGGCGGCAACGGTGCTGGCAGCTGTCCGCAAGGGGATCACCGAACGCATCGACCCCGGCCCGGAAACCACAGGCAACGGCTATGAAAGCGACAGGGCAGAGGCCCTGCCGCGCGACTGGAACGCCGCCATCGGTGCCGCGCGGGCCTCAACCTTTTTGAAAGAGGCCCTTGGAGAAGAGATGCACCGCACCTTCACCGCCGTAAAAGCTGCGGAATACGCCCGCGTGGCCCGCATGATCCCAGATGTGGATTACGACCTTTACCTGCAAACCATCTAACTCAATCTGACGGCTGGGCCTTGCGTGAACCAAGCCGCAACTGCCCCGAACTTCACTTTCCATACTCGAAGACGCCGTGCGCAAAGTCGCGGAATGACGTGGGCCGCTGCCCGGTCATCTGTTCAACGCCCAGTGTCGTGCAGTCTTCAGCGCCCGCCGCGATATGTGCGTCCATACCCGTGAGCGTCTTGGCGTAGTCAGGCGGAAGGCCCTGCGCCACGAAGCGCGCTGTCAGAGCGGCAGGATCAAGAGAAATGTGGCGCACCGGCCTGCCAACGACATCGGTGATGATGGCCGCGATATCGTCGTAGCTCAATGCTTCCGGCCCCGTCAGCACGACGTCGGAATTGAGGGGCGTCTTGGCAGTCAGGGATGCGGTGGCCGTTGCGGCAATGTCCTCGGCGTTGATGAAGCCGACACGCCCTGCGCCCGTGGCGGAGTAGATGATCCCTTCTTCTCGGATCGTCGCGGCGTGCGGTCCTTCCGAGAAGTTCTGCATGAACCAGGAGGGGCGCAGCACCGCCCAATCAGGGGCGCTTTCTGCCAACCATGCGTGAACCTCACCCATCATGGGGCCTCCGGGCTCCAGAAGCGACGAGCTGAGCAGAACGAAACGCCGAACGCCCCGTTGCACCGCCTCCTCCAGAAGGGGTTGCATGACGGCCAAGTGGTCGCTGCGATCGGTCGGCGCGACAAGGTAGACCGCATCACATCCATCGAAGGCCGACGCCGAAGACGGATCTGCCCAATCAAAGCCCCTGTCCTGCAGGCCATCGGGCGTCCGTGTGCCGATCGCGACGTTGATGCCCATCGCGGTCAGGCGGGACGCAACGCGCCGGCCTGTCTTGCCCTTGCCTCCGGTGATGAGGACCCGCTCGACCACCATCATGCTGCTCCGTCATACGCAGCGGCGGCAGCCTCGGTGCAGCCCAGGGCTGTCAGCACGACAAGCGGGTTCCAATAGTCGCGGTAGTGCGCAATGCGCCCTCCCCGCACAGTGACCACCGAAATGTACTTCTGATTATAGGGAGCACCGGTATTCACGCCCGCGCCGTTGCAGGAAAACTCGAAGACCACCGTATCACCATCAGCATGCACGCCGCCGAGCTCCATCGGCCCGAAGATGAGCAAAGGGCCGAGCTTTTCGAGATGCGCCGAAAGGGCAGCCTTGCCTTCCAGCCGCTTTGGCAGCCCGTCAGGCGCATAGGGGAACTCGAAGATCACTTCATCTGTGAAAAGACCGAGCAAACTGTCCGCAGAGGCGAGCCGGTCACCTAGCGCCGCGCGAAGCAGGTCAGAGAAACTATCGAACTTGTCAGCCATGATGGAACCTCATATGGTTGGAACGGTAACGTATCGACCACATAGGAGAACTTTCGTTGGAACACAACCGTTCCGTCGTTAAATCCCGACGAAAACCTTCCGGGGCTGCCGTGCAACGTGCCGATCTGACCGAGGCGCTATATCGCGCTTTCTTCGAGGAATGGGCGGAACGCGGCTTTGCCGCCATAAGCCTAGAAAGGGTTGCCGCCAGAGCCGGGGCCGGCAAAGCCGCGATCTACCGGCGCTTTTCGTCGCACCACGAATTTGCAGTCGCGGCAGTGTCAACGATCGGTCTGACGATCGCCATGCTTGACGACCACGGAAGCCTGGAGGCCGATGTACTTGCCTTCCTGACCCGCCTGAGAGTGGTCCTTCGCCATCCCATGATCCGACGCATCCTACCGGATATTCATGCAGAGGCTGCGCGGTCCGCTCCGATGAGAGATCTGAATACTCAGGTGGCCAAAGCGCGCCGGGAGCAGGCACAGGTGGTTCTCGACCGCGCGATTGCGCGGGGAGAGTTGGACCCGGCCGTCGACCGCGATCTGGCCCTCGATTTGCTTCCCGCACCGCTTTACTGGCGTATGGTGGTTTTGGGGGGCACCCCGACGCGCGGCCAACTTGCGGCCGAAGCAGTCGCAATTGTTGCGGCACTACGGGCTTCCTCGCGCCGGTGCTGACCCTCTTGGGCAAGTCAGTCCTCCCGACGGCTCTATGGCTGTTTTCGGCTGGCCAGATTGAAATCCATTAGTGGTGAGTATCCATTTGGTCCGGAGACCTGCGTCGGCTCCCCTCAGGTGGGAGAGCCGACGACTTCCGGATTGAAACGGGAGAGAATTTGCCAGCGTGATCGCGGTTACTTCCGATAGAGAACCATACCGGCATGATGCAGGACGCCCGGTTCAACGAAGTCACCGTCGGCGGTAAAGCCGCTGTCGTCCCAGTATTCGATATGTGTGCCGGTGATCTCATAGCGACCTTGGTAGGCGCGTTCCCGTTCGCCGCGGGCCTCGACGTAGCGGCCGTTCGGCAGCAATTCGTGCCGGATGTGGTTGTCGGCGGTGACCCACATCCCGACATAGGGATGCGGCGCATCGGCTCTGGCGAACTCTGCGTTGAAGGCAAGAAGGGTGGTGGCGAGAAGGGTCGATTTGCTCATGGTGGACCTCAATTCACGGATGCGGTGGGGCGGATGGTGATTTCGGTTGTGTCGACGCTCAAAGGTGCCTCGATCAATTGGCGCACGGCGCGGGCGATGTCGGAGGGCTGGAGCGCGATGGCGCGGTAGTCGTCCATCAGCGCCAGTGTCTCCTTGTGGGTGATGGTCGATGCGAGGTCGCTCTCCACCACGCCGGGGTTCACGCAAGTGACACGGATTGCGCGGCTTTCCTGACGCAGCCCATCCGAGATTGCCCGAACCGCAAATTTTGTGGCGCAATAGACGGCCGCCGTCGGCACGACTTGCAGCGCGCCGATAGAGCCGATGTTGATGATCTGGCCCTCGCCTTGCCGTTCCATGACCGGAAGGACGGCGCCAATCCCCCACAACACGCCTTTGATGTTCACATCCACCATCCGCTCCCATTCGTCGAATTTGAGGGCGGACATGGGCGACAGCGGCATCACGCCAGCGTTGTTCACCAGCACGTCGATGCGGCCCCAGAGGTTGAGCGCGGTTTGCGCAAACTCCTGCATGGAGCCTAGATCGGTGACATC
>NZ_JAGPVV010000090.1 GCF_018066915.1 Roseovarius sp. | reverse complement strand
TGCCCTTCAACGCGTTGTAAAACACGATCAGCCGATCCTCTTCAGGATGGAAATCCACGATTTCGACCGCATTGCCCTCGGATATCCAATCGCCGATCACCACCGTATCGGCACCCTCTCCGGTATCCACCAGATCGTCTTGACCGGCGAGGATGAGATCGTCACCCGACCCACCATTGAGAAAATCACCGCTGTCGAGGTCATCGAAAATCACCGTCGCAGGATCATTGACCAGCCCCACAATGACATCATCGCCCCAGCCGCCAAACAGGGTGTCACGCCCTATCCCCCCATGCAGCGTGTCATCGCCGATATCGCCATGCAGCGCATCGTCGCCCGTATCCCCGCGCAAGAGATCATGCCCGGCGCTGCCCACAAGGCTGTCATCGCCCGCGCCGCCAGAGAGGTCATCCGCGTCATTATGGCCATAGAGCGTATCACGCCCCTCTCCACCCGAGAGCGTATCCGCCCCATCACCGCCATGCAGGGTATCATCGCCGCTCTCGCCAGAAACCCGATCATCACCCGGACCGCCCAAGAGGCTGTCATCCCCGGCCCCGCCGGAAATCGTGTCATCTGCGTCCAGACCGTTGATCTGATCACCCTTTTCGGTCCCGGTGATGTCCTCTGCTCCCGGTGTCCCACTGATGATCTCGCCCGAGCCTTGAGGCGGCTCAGGCGTATCCGGTCCAAAGATACTATCGATCAGGTCAGGCCCATCGTGGACATCTTCGCTTTCGTCAGTTTCGGTTTCAGAGTCCTCGGTGACAGGTTGAAAGCCGACGAACGCCGCCGCCCCAACCGCGACCATCCCCAGAAGACCCGCAAACATCAGCATCGCACGCCACTCACATTGACCCGCGATGATTAGACCCCTTCTGCGCCCTTCTGGCAAATGTTTCCCGACTCTGTGGTTAACGCCTCAGCGTCCCGGCGGAACCACCTCATAGCCCTGTTCCTCGGGCTCATCATCGACCATTTCGGCCGGAAAGCCGGGCGCGCGAATGTCGAGGCCGGTCGCCTCTTCAAGCCGCTTGATGATGTCATCCGACTGCGCTCGCTCGCCATAGCGCCGAATACCGTCGTCAAAGATCGAGATCATCAGCGGGGAAATTTCCAGAGGCACGCCCGCATCATCGGCGATCTTCTGAAAGAGACCGATGTCCTTTTTCACCAAGTCCATGGTAAAGCTGATGTCGCGGCTGCCGTTCAAAATGACCTGGCTCTCGGTTTCATGCACAAAGGAGTTGCCAGAACTGATCTTGATCGCCTCATAGGTGGTTGCAAGGTCAAGCCCCGCCCCCTTCATCGTCACCATCGCTTCGCACAGCGTCAACAGATTGGCGGTGGCGAGATAGTTGGTCATCACCTTGAGCAAAGAGGCGCTGCCGATCTCGCCCGTGTGCAAGAGCCGCCGACCCAAGGTTTTCAAGAGCGGTAGAATCCGCTCGAACGTGGCCCGGTCGCAGCCCGCAAAGATCGAGATATTGCCGGTATCGGCCCGGTGACAGCCGCCCGACACCGGACAATCCACCGCCGCCCCGCCCGCCGCGATGACCAACGCGCCCAGACGGCGGATTTCATCGGCGTCGGTGGTCGACATTTCCATCCAGATCTTGCCGGGTCCGACCTCGGGCAGCATCTGTTGCATGACAGCATCCGACGCCGCGGGCGAAGGCAGGCAGGTGATCACCACGTCGCAATCGCGCATCATCTGCGCCGGGCTTGCGGCTGCCTTGGCCCCACGCGCGACAAAGTCTGCGACCAAGGCGCTGTTCAGGTCGTGCACCGTCAGATCATGGCCATTGCGCAGCAGGCTGCCCGAAAGTTTACCGCCCACATTGCCCAGCCCGATGAAACCTATCTTCATGTCTTTCAAATCCTCTCCCTGCGCCGCTCTCCGGGCGACTCCGCGCAGCCTTTTGCGATTCGGTTCCGAATTGCAAAGCCATTTGCGACAGTTTTGGGGAAAAGATGGTCAGCGCCGCCGCAATGTATCGCCAAGGCTCAGCGTTGGTTCCAGCGTGATCCGCACTGGCGCTGTGTCCTCGGGATTGGCGGCGCGTGCCGCGATGATCTCGGCGGCGCGCCGTCCGATCTCCAGCCTGCAGGCGTCCATCGTCGCAAGCGCGCGCGGCAGACCCTCCAGCAGCTCAACACCATTGAACCCGGCCAGCCCCATGTCGTCAGGAATCTTGATTCCCTGCTCGAGCAAGTAGAGAAGCCCGCCCGCTCCGATCATGTCGTTGGAGTAGTAGAGGAAATCAAGGTCCGGCGTGCGTCGCAGCATCTCGGCGGTCATCTCGCGCCCCTTGAGCAGCGCCGATCCACCTGAATAGAACTCGTGATCCGCCATCTCGATCCCGGCCTTGGCGAGCGCTTCGGTGAAACCCTCGAACCGTTTGCGCGCCCGGTGATCGAGCGGCATCTTGGTGCCCATGAACCCGATCCGCCGATAGCCCGCCTTGATGATCGCCTGCGCCATCTGCTGCCCGGCGCGCCTGTGCGAAATCCCCACGACCGAGTCGATCGGTGTGCCGTCCACATCCATGATCTCGACCACGGGAATCCCACTGGCGCGCAGCATCGCACGGCTGGCGTCCGAATGTTCCAGCCCGGCGATGATGACACCGGAGGGCCGCCAAGACAGCATTTCGTAGAGAACCTTTTCCTCTTTCTCCGGCCGATATCCCGTCAGTCCCACCACGGGTTGCAACTCGGTTTCCTCGAGCACCCGGCTGATGCCGGTCATCACCTCTGGAAACACCATGTTGGACATCGACGGGATGATCACCGCCACCAGATTGACCCGCTGGCTGGCCAAGGCACCTGCGATCTTGTTGGGCACATATCCCAACCGCTTGGCGGCCTCGAGCACGCGCTGCCGTGTGCCATCCGATACATCGCCCTTGTTGCGCAGAACCCGGCTGACTGTCATCTCTGACACGCCCGCAGCCTCGGACACGTCGCGCAGGGTCAGGGGGTGTCTGTCATGTTGGGTCACGGGGAGTTGTCCACAAGGTCCTGTGTCTTTGTTACCGCGAACACCGTCACAGGATCAAGCTGCCTGCGCGAATCCACTTCAAAACGTCGCGGCGCGGAAATCGGACGATGACAAACGCCCCCACCCGCGCTAATCAGTTCCCCGCGTGGCCCCGTGGCTCAACAGGATAGAGCAGCCCCCTCCTAAGGGGCAGGTTACTGGTTCGAATCCAGTCGGGGTCACCACAGTCAACCAACGAATCTGAAGTTTTCCAGAGGGTTGCGCAGGCCACGTCAGAGGCGGCGCGCCCCTGTCGGGGATTTGCACTCGTGGCGACCCGCCTCTTAGCCCTGTTGCGGTCCTGTGGCCTCTGCTTCGATACGTGCCCGCTCTTCGTCGCTCTCATAACTGGCCCAAGGCCGGTCGGTGCCTGTGGGCGGCAGATCTCCGGGTTTATGCACCAAATGCAGATGGGTCTTGGCGATGAAATGCCCGGTGATCGGCGCGGTCAGAAACAGGAACAGAACGATCATGAACTCGTGAAACGAAAACTGCCCCACCTTGAAATAGAAGAACAGCATCGAGGCAATCAGCGCCCCACCCACGCCCAGCGTCGTGGCCTTGGTCGGCGCATGCAGGCGCATCATCGGATCGGGCAGTTTGATCAAGCCGAAAGATCCGACCAAGCCAAACAGGCCGCTGATCACCAGACAGGCCGAAATGAGAATATCCACAACCATGATCCGCCCCCTATTCGATGATATCGCCGCGCAACAAGAAGCGCGTGTAAGAAACGGTCGAGATAAAGCCGGTCATGGCGATGATCATCGACGCCTCGAAATACATCATCGTGCCCTTGAGAATACCGAACAGCGCCAGCAGGGCGATCATGTTCACCACCATCGTATCCAGCGCCAGGATGCGGTCCCCAACGGTGGGTGAGCTGATCACCCGATAGATATTGAGCAGCAATCCCAACCCAAAGCAGCCAAAGGCGAAAAAGAGCGCATAGTCGATCATTCGAAAATCTCCTTGAGCCTGCGTTCGTAGCGCGCCTTGATGTCATCGCGCACCGCGTCCGGATCGGGCGCGTCCAGACAATGCACGAGCAGGCTGCGACCATCTGCGGACAGATCACTCGACACCGTGCCGGGCGTCATGGTGATCGTGCCTGCCAGAACCGTGATTGCTTCGGGTGTCCGCAATTCCAGAGGAATGCTGATCCAGGCAGGCTTGGTGTTGGCATTGGCCTTGAACAGGATGATCATCGCCACCTGCACGTTGGCCACACAAATATCCCACAGCACCACCAGCACGAATTCCACGATCCGTGGCAGGCTCGATAGGCGCGGGCGGTTGGGCCAGTAGGGCGAGGTGATGATCGGGATAACCAGCCCGAGGATCGTTCCCAGCACCAGATTGCCAAAGGTCAGCTTGTTCACCAGCATCTGCCAGACCACGATCAGGGTCAGCGTCAGGAACGGATGGGGCAGGATCTTGCGCAGCATCGTCTTTCCTCCCTCAACCACCGTTCAGCACGGCGGCGATATAGCCTTGGGGCGCGTGCAATTGCAGCGCCGTGGCGTCGATATAGCCCATGACCGGACCCGCCAGCACCGAGAGTGCCACAATGCCGCCCAGCATCACGAAACAGGCCACCAGCGGCAGCGCAGGTTGCGGTTCGGGGGCCGGTTCTTCGCCCGTCTCCGGTGCCAGTTTCCAGAAAATCGCGCTCCCAGCCTGACCGAGACCCAGGATCGCAATCAGCGAAGAGGTCAGAATGACCGCCCAGATCAACCAGACCTCCGCCATCCCGCGCACCGCGTCGAGAATGAGCAGCTTGCCGATAAAGCCCGAGAGCGGCGGCATGCCCGCCGTGGCAATCGCAGACCCAAAGAAAAGGGCCGCGATCATGCCATGCTGCGCCATGCGCGGTCCGGGTTTCAGGGCGCCTGCCAATGGCCCCCGCCGCTCGCGCACCAGATCGACCACAAGGAACAAGAGCGCGCCCGCCAGCGTCGAATGGATCATGTAATAGAGCGCCGCCGCCGTCGTCTCGGGGCGGAAACCGGCGATCGCGATCAGCAACGTGCCCATAGAGCCGATCGAGGCAAAGGCCGCCAACCGTCCAAGCCGTTTGGCCCCCAGAATACCCACCATCCCCGCCACCAATGTGATCAGCGCGCCATAGATCAGCATCTGATCAATTAGTGCCGCTGTTGCCCCAAGGTCGGGGCCGAAAACCAGCGTATACATGCGCAGGATCGCATAGGCGCCCACCTTGGTCATGATGGCAAAAAGCGCCGCCACCGGGGCAGGGGCCTCGGCATAGGTTTCCGGCAGCCAGAAATGCAGCGGCAAGAGGGCGGCCTTGATGGCAAAGACAAGGAAGAGCAGCATCGCCCCCACACGCAAGAGCGCGCTGTCCTCGACCGGGATCTCTGCCGCACGCACCGCGAGATCGGCCATGTTGAGCGTGCCCGTCACCGCATAGAGCGTGCCGAGCGCAAAGAGAAACAGGGTCGAGCCGAGCAGGTTGTAGATCACATACTGCACACCCGCCTTGAGCCTGCGCCGCCCGCCGCCATGGATCATCAGACCATAAGACGCAATCAGCAGCACCTCGAAGAAAACAAAGAGGTTGAAGGCATCGCCGGTGAGAAACGCGCCGAAAATGCCCATCAACTGAAACTGATAGAGCGCGTGGAAATTGTTGCCGCGCTGATCCCAGCCGGTGCCCACAGCATAGAGCAGCACCACCAGCGCCAGCACCGCCGTCACCAGCACCATCAGCGCCGACAACCGGTCAAGCACCAGCACGATGCCAAAGGGCGCAGGCCAATTGCCGAGCTCATAGACGTCGATGGCCCCGCTCGATGCCTGCACGGTCAGGCCAATCGCCACCGCCAGCACCGCGACAACGCCTGCGATGGAAAATACCCGCTGCAACGGTGGATGGTGCCGCATCGCCAGCGTGAGGATCGCGGCCAGCACCGCCGGCAGCACGATTGGGGCGATAATCCAGTGGCTCATGCCTCATTCTCCTGCGCGGGCTGTTCGGGTGGCGTCTCGGGTCCTATGTTCACAGTGTCATCGCGTGACGAGAGGAACGATCCAAGCGCCATGATCACCACCACTGCCGTCATGCCAAACGAAATCACGATCGCCGTCAGAACAAGCGCCTGCGGCAACGGATCGGTATAGGCTTCCACACCCTTCTGAAGGATCGGGGGCAGGTCCACCACCAGCCGCCCGGTGCCAAACAGGAACAGGTTGACCGCGTAGCTGAGCAGCGAAATCCCGATGATCACCGGAAAACTGCGCAGCCGCAGCACCAGATAGAGGCCGCCAGCCGTCAAGAGGCCGATTGCACTTGCAAAGAGAAGCTCCATCTCAGGCCTCCTTCTCGCCCGGCGCGTCGCTGAGGGCCGGGTTGATGTCCATGGGCGTGACATTGACTGTCTCACCCGCACGCCGCGCCATGCTCGATAGGCTGTTGAGCGCCAGCATCACGGCACCCACCACGGTCAGGAACACGCCGGTATCAAACGCCATGGCCGTGGCCCATTCGAATTCCTCGATGGGGGGGAAGTGCAAATAGCCGTAATCCGAGGTCAGGAACGGCCGCCCAGCCAGCCAGGCTCCGATGCCTGTCACACTTGCGATCAGAACGCCCACGCCGATGGTCGCGTGATAGGTCACACGCTGTCGCGACTCGGCCCAGGCAAAGCCCGACGCCATGTATTGCATGAGAAACGCAATCGCCACGATCAGACCGGCGATAAACCCGCCGCCTGGCTGGTTGTGGCCGCGCAGGAAAATATAGGCCCCCACCATCAGCGCAATGGGCATCATCACGCGGGTGGCCACCACCATCATCAGCGGGTGGCGGTCGCCCGCCTCGGGATAGCGGTCTGCCTTCCACTGAGAGAGCCAGCGCCCGCCCGGTCCCTTGAGCACGGTTTCCGTCAGCGCAAAGATCACCAGAGCCGCAATCCCCAGCACGATGATCTCGCCATAGGTATCAAAGCCCCGGAAATCCACGAGGATCACGTTGACCACATTGGTGCCGCCGCCGCCCTTGTAGGAATTGGCGAGGTGAAAGACCGAAATGCTCTCGGCCGCGAAATCGCGCAGCAGAATGGCGTAGGTAAGACCCGCCACGGCTATGCCGCCGACCACCGCAATCCCCGCATCCCGCATCCGCCGTGCGACGCTGCTCTCTGCTGGGGTTTCGCGCGGCAGGAAATTCAGCGCCAGAAGCAGTAAGATGATCGTCACCACCTCGACCGAGATTTGCGTCAGCGCAAGGTCCGGTGCCGAGAGATAAACAAAGCCCATCGAGACGATCAGGCCGACAATTCCCATCAGCACCAGCGCCAAAAAGCGATTGCGATGGAACGCCACCAGACAGATCGTCGCCAGCATCAGCAAGAGCCAGCCAATCGCAGGCACCAGCGTTACCGGCAACATCTCACGCGTGGGCGCGGCCATGCCGCCACCAAGGTAGCCAAGCACGCCCGCGGCAATGACCACTACCGCGAAAATCGCACCGTTGCGTGTGAGCGCGCCGTTATGCACCCCGTCCGTCAGCGCTGTGCTCAGCGCCGTGGCAGCCCGCGTCACCGCGTCGAACATGACCTTTGCCTCAGGGCGCGGCGTGGCGTTCCACAGACGCATCAGCGGCGCATGCAGGCGCAGCAATACCGCGCCCCCGATCACCGCAATGACCGACATCCAGAACGCAGGCACGAGGCCGTGCCAATGGTAAATTTTCACAGTCGGCTCGGATTGCGTGACCGCCTGCGCCGCCACCCGCACCAGTTCCCCGGCAAAGGTCATGGGCATCAGACCGATCAGGATCACCAGCACCGTCAGGAACGCGGGTGCGGCCCACATGCCGAAACCGGGATCATGCGGCTTGGCCGGATAATCGCTCCGCTTCGGCCCAAGGAAAACATGCGCGATGTAGCGGAACGAATAAGCCACCGAAAAGAGCGCGCCCAAGGTCGCGACAGCGCCCATCATCCACGCAGGCCCAATCCAATGCGTGTGCGCCACCTCTTCCAGCATCATTTCCTTGGACAGGAACCCGTTGAAAGGCGGAATTCCCGCCATCGACAGCGCAGCGATCGTGGCAATGGTAAAGGTGATGGGCATGAGATGCCGCAATCCCCCCAATCGCTTGATGTCGCGGGTATGCGCCTCGTGGTCGACAATTCCGGCAGTCATAAAGAGCGCGGCTTTGAACGTGGCGTGATTGATGATGTGAAACACCGCGACCATCGCCGCCGCCTTGGTTCCCAGACCCAGAAGCATGGTAATCAGGCCCAGATGACTGACCGTGGAAAAGGCCAGGAGCGCCTTGAGATCATCCTTGAAGAGCGCGATCTTGGCCGCCATCACCATGGTGATGAGGCCCGTCGAGGCCACGATCCAGAACCATTCCGGCGTGCCCGCCAGCACTGGCCACATGCGCGCCATCAAGAAGAGCCCCGCCTTCACCATCGTCGCCGAATGAAGGTAAGCCGAAACCGGGGTAGGGGCTGCCATCGCATGCGGCAACCAGAAATGGAACGGGAACTGCGCCGATTTGGTGAAACATCCCAAGAGGATCAGGATCAGCGCCGGCAGATATAGCGGGCTCGCCTGAATCGCGTCCTTCTGCGTCAGGATCACGCTCAGGTCATAGCTTCCGGCGATATTGCCGAGGATCAGCATCCCCGCGATCATCGCCAGACCCCCGAGGCCCGTCACCGTCAGCGCCATCCGCGCACCCTGCCGCCCCTCGGGCAGATGCTTCCAATAGCCAATGAGCAGGAAGGACGAGAGCGAGGTCAGCTCCCAGAAAATCAGCAGCAACAGAATATTGTCACTCAGGACGATCCCCACCATCGCGCCCTGAAAAAGCAGCAGATAGGTATAGAACTGCCCCATCGGATCTTCGCGCGACAGGTAGAACCGCGCATAGAGGATGATCAGCAGTCCGATGCCAAGGATCATCCCGGCAAACAATAGCCCCAGACCATCCAGCATGAAATTGACGTTTAGACCTAGCGACGGCAGCCAGTCGATGCCAAAGGTCAGAACTTCGCCTCGCATCACGGCGGGGGCGCAAAGAAGCAGCAAGGTCAGCGCAAGGATCGTCGGCGCGGCGGTAAAGGCGGCGCAGGTGTTGCGCCCGGCTTGGATCATCAGCCCCGGAAACAAGGCTCCCAAAAACGGCAATGCCGCGATGATCGGCAAAAATCCTGCGGCATTGTCCATCCGTCTCCCGCCCCTCTCCCTGTTCTCTGCCTCGGCCTTGGCACCACGTCGCGGGTGCATTTTTTGTGCCGTTTCAGTTGATCCCGCGTAATATACGGCGGCATCGCTGCGCCACAACCCGGCTTGTGACGATTTTCCACCTCGTGAAACCGCGACCCTTGAACGCAGGGGCATAGGATGCTTTGCTGCAACCGCAGCCAATACAGGACCAGATTGTGACCAGCCCCCCGCATGTCTTTCCCGTGACTGTCTATTACGAGGATACCGACATGGGCGGGATCGTCTATCACGCCAATTATCTCAAATACATTGAACGCGCCCGCAGCGCATGGGTGCGCGACATGGGGATTGACCAGAACGTCCTGCGCGACACCGAGGGTCTCATCTTTGCCGTGCGCCGGGTCGAGGCCGATTACCTCGGCCCCGCCCGCCTTGACGATGCGCTCACGGTCGAGACCAGCACCCTCGCCCTCACAGGCGCGCGGCTAGTGATGGCGCAAAAGGTCCTGCGCGGGGCCGATGTGATCTTTACGGCGCAGGTGACGGTCGCTTGCCTGACGCTTGCGGGCAGGCCGGTCAAACTGCCCGCACGCCTGCGCACGGCTCTCTGAGCCGCGCGTTTCCCTATTCAGGCATCTGTTCAGGCGTCACGCCCGACGACCCGCAGATAGGGACGCAACCGGGTTGAGCCCATGCCAAACTCGCGGATTACCGCAGCTTCGGACCGCTCGTCAGGTATGATCGCCATCTCGCCATCATACCAATCCGCCGGGGTGGCCGCGCCGGTCCTGTCGCGCAGTTGCATAGCCTTGATGACGCGCAACACCTCGTCGGTATTGCGCCCCACAAAGACGGGATATTCAAAGATCATCCGCACCCGTTGGGCGGGGTCGATGAGAAAGCTCTTGCGAATGGGCCATTCCGTCGACTCCTTGTCGTGCATCATGCCAAAGATCCGGGCCAGACGCATGCCGGGATCATAGGCTCCGGGAAAATCGACCCGGACATCAAAGAGGTGCTCGATCTCTGCATGCCACGCCGCTTGCTCCTCAAGGGGGGAACCGGTCAGAGCCATATTCTTGATACCGTTTGCGCTCCAGGTCTCGGAATAGCTGGCGAGTGACGCCAATTCCGTCGTGCAGACAGGCGTGAACGCTGCCGGATGGCTGAACAGATGCACCCAGCTTCCTTCGGCCCAGTCCCAGAACTGCAACGTTCCTTGTGTGGTCTCGACCGCAAAATCGGGAAACAGATCGCCGATCTGCGGCAGCCATTTCACCGTCTTGCGCAACGAACTGGGCAGTTTGAGAACCTCGTTTCCCGGCCCGCGTGGAGTAAAGAATTGTATGGTCATGCCTGCGCCCCGTCTTCCTGTGATTGAAAGTTGCCGATGCCTGCAACACTGAGAGGATTTGCGGAAAATGTGGTCAAAATCGGGCAAAGGTATATAACCATATGTTTCAATGGAAATAACCCCTTCATTTCGCAAGCGCTTGTATCTCAAAGGTGACTTTGATAGTGCTCTTCACAATAATGTGAGTGCAGGGTTGCCTTCCTTGGTCCCAGTTCACCGCGCGCGGACATTCTAGGGTTTCGGTGCGTGGTTCGGTCATCCCCAGAACCAGAGCGAAAAGATTATGCCACTAAGGGCCATGGTTCTCGAAGAGGACCGCGCGACCAAGTTTCTTGTGACAGAGCGCCTCGCCGAAGAGGGCTATGAGACGGTCCTCTGTCCAGACATCTCTGCCGTTCTCGACGCGGTCGAGCGGAACAACGTGCAAATCTGCGTGGTCGGCGCGCGCTACCGTGGCGTCGATGGCTATGACATCGTGCGCCAACTGCGTCACAAGTCCGGTGCGGGGCTCATCCTCTTGGGCAATTCCGAAGAAGAGATTGACGCAGTCCTCGCGCTCGAGATGGGGGCCGATGACTATATGGTCAAACCGATCCGTCCACGCGAACTCTGCGCCCGTGTCCGCGCGGTGCTGCGACGGATCGCCGCGACCGCACCTGACGCCGAGGGCGCGCGCCCCATGCCAAGCCGGTCTCTGCGGCGGGTCGGCAACGTGGAAATCTGCGGCGTGCGTCGCTCAGTCCGTGTTGCGGGACAAGCGATCGAGCTGACGACCCTCGAATTCGATGTGTTGATGGTTTTGGCCGCGCATACGAATGCCATCCTGTCGCGCGACAAGATCATCCAGTCGGTGCGCGGCAATGACTGGTCGATCAGCGACCGCTCGGTGGATGGGATCATCAGCAGGCTGCGCCGCAAGCTCTTTTTGGGCGACGAAGGAAACCGTCAGATCAAGACCGTGCATGGGCGCGGTTACATGCTGCTCGAAGCACAAATGGCAGGCGAAGTCTGACCCTGCCGCCAAATTCCGGCAATTATCCGCCCGATAGGCAGGCGAATCCTGTCTCAAACCCGCGTGATCATGCGGATGGTATTGGCTTTCCCGTTTCAAATAGCGTAGTTTCCCCGCAAATAAGGCCGAAAAACGGCCAGACACATAAAGAGCAGGCAAATGGAAGCAGATACCCTGGCATTGGCACAGGAGATAGATTTCTCCATGTGGGCGCTTTTTGCGCGCGCCACCCTCATCGTCAAACTGGTGATGTTCATGTTGATCGTGGCCTCGTTCTGGGCTTGGTCGATCATCATTCAAAAGATCATCATCTATCGCAAGGCGCGGCTCGAGGCCGAAATCTTTGATCGCCGCTTCTGGTCGGGCGAGCCGCTTGATGGTCTCTTCGATGAAATCGGCCCAGACCCTGCGGGACAGTCCGAGAGGATTTTTGCCGCAGGGATGATGGAATGGCGGCGCAGTCACCGCAATGACGGCAATCTCATCGCCGGAGCCACGGCGCGGATCGACCGCAGCATGGACGTGGCCATCGCCAAGGAATCCGAAGGGCTCCAGAGCGGACTTCAGGTGCTCGCAACCGTCGGTTCAACCGCGCCCTTCATCGGCCTTTTCGGCACGGTCTGGGGCATCATGCACGCCTTCATCGAGATCGCTGAGCAACAGAATACCAATCTCGCCGTCGTCGCC
>NZ_JAGPVV010000071.1 GCF_018066915.1 Roseovarius sp. | reverse complement strand
GATACCACTGGCGGGGCGTGTGGGGCTGATTGGGGCGCTCAAGCGCAATCGCTGGGGTTTGGCGATTGCCGGGGCGAGTGTGCGCTATCGCCGCCGGATCACCATGTTCGAGCGGATCGAGATGCGGTCTCGGCTGCTGTCCTGGGATGATAAATTCGTCTATGTCGAGCAATCCATGTGGAAGGCGTCGGGTGAATGCGCCAATCACATCCTGCTGCGTTCCGCCATCACGGGGCGCGACGGGATCATCGCGCCGGATCGCGTGGTGGCTGAAATAGGACAGGACATGAGCGCGCCCGCCTTGCCCGATTGGGCCGCCGCGTGGATCGCAGCGGATGCCACACGCCCCTGGCCGCCCATGCAGGATACTCAGGAATAGCTTGCGCAAACGGCGCAACGGTTGTCATATCCCTTTGAAACCAAAGGGGTTGGGGCATGGCAGGCATATCGCGGCGCAAGCGGATCTGGGGCTGGTATTTCTTTGACTGGGCCAGTCAGCCCTATCACACGCTGCTCGTGACCTTTGTCTTTGGACCCTATTTCGCCGCGGTCGCGTCCGAGTATTTCATGGGCAGCGGCCTGACCGAAGAGGCGGCGGATGCGCAAGCGCAGGCGATGTGGTCTTGGTGCCTGACGGTGACGGGATTGATCATCGGGTTGGGGGCACCGATCATGGGGGCCTTTGCCGATACCACGGGGCGGCGGTTGCCATGGATCATTGTATTTTCAATGATTTACGTAGTTGGTGCCACGGCAATCTGGGGCATGTTGCCGGATGGCTCGAACCTCTGGTGGGGGCTGATCGCCTTTGGGTTCGGATTTATAGGCGCGGAATACGCGCTGATTTTCATCAATTCGCAACTGCCCTCTCTCGGCAAGCCGGAGGAGGTGGGGGACATCTCGGGGTCCGGGTTTGCCTTTGGCTATCTCGGGGGGGTTCTCTCGCTGATGATCGTGCTGGCGCTCTTGGTCGAGCAATCGAGCGGCAAGACATTGATCGGGCTTGATCCGATCCTTGGGCTTGATGCGACGCTGCGCGAGGGGACGCGGGCGGTGGGGCCGTTTACGGCGCTCTGGTTCGTGGTTTTTATGGTGCCCTATTTCCTCTGGGTGCGGGACACGGGGCCAAGGGGGCATGGCGGTGGTGTGGTGATCGCACTTGGAACATTGATGAATACTATCAAGAGTTTGCGCCACAGGCTGAGCCTAAGCTCCTATCTTGGGTCGTCGATGTTCTACCGCGATGCTCTCAACGGGCTCTATGGTTTTGGCGGCACCTACGCGATCCTCGTGTTGAACTGGTCGATCACCTCTGTGGGCATTTTCGGAATCATCGGGGCGATTGCCGGGGCTGTGTTTAGCTGGATTGGCGGCAAGGCGGATCGGCGGTTTGGCCCCAAGCCGGTGATCAAAATGGCCATTTGGGCGCTGATGGGGGTCTGCGTGATCGTGGTGGGCATGGACCGGAGCCAGATTTTCGGGGTGCCGCTGGCGGAGGGGTCCACGCTGCCGGATATCATCTTTTTCGGGTGTGGTGTGCTCATCGGTGGCTTTGGCGGGGTGTTGCAATCGGCCAGCCGGTCGCTGATGGTGCGGCACACTGATCCGGCCTTACCCACTGAAAACTTTGGACTTTATGGCCTGTCGGGGCGGGCGACGGCGTTCATGGCACCGGCGCTCATCGGCCTTGTGACCACGCTGAGCGGGTCGGCGCGCATCGGGGTTTCACCGGTGATTTTGCTTTTTGTGATCGGCCTTGTTCTGCTACGCTGGGTCAAGGCGGAAGGGGACAGGGAAACATGGGTCGGATCGTCGTCATAAGTGCGCTTTTGCTCGGGCTTGCGGGCTGTATGCAATCCAAACCGGAGCCTGAGGCAACGGGCGTTTTGTCCAGCCAAAGCATCCCCGCTGCAATGCAAGGTGTTCAAGCCAAACAACTTTTTGGTGCTGAGGCGCGCGCGTCAGAGCATAGCCCGGCGGCCTATGGCAGCTATGCCAAGGGTTGTCTGGCGGGCGGTGTCGCTCTGCCCGAGAGCGGACCCACATGGCAGGCCATGCGCCTGAGCCGCAATCGCAACTGGGGGCACCCGGAAACCATTGATCTGGTTCAGAAATTGTCGCGCGTCGCGGCGCAGCAGCCGGGGTGGAGCGGCCTTTATGTCGGGGATATCAGCCAGCCGCGCGGCGGTCCGATGCTGACAGGCCATGCCAGTCACCAGATGGGATTGGATGCCGATATATGGCTGAGACCGGCGGACAATCTCAACCTGAGCGTGACGCAGAGGGAAAATATCTCTTCTATTTCAATGCAGAAGGCGAATGGTGCCTATACCAACAGCCAATGGACCCGCGCCCATCACGAGATCGTAAAGGCCGCCGCCAAGGACCCGCGCACAGCTCGGATTTTCATTTTTGCCGGAGCCAAGGCGCAGATGTGCAAGGATGAACAGGGCGGTGATCGGGAGTGGTTGCGCAAGGTGCGGCCGTGGTACGGGCATCACTACCATTTCCATGTCAGGCTGAATTGTCCAAACGGAGCAACGGGTTGCGTGCCGCAAGAGGCGGTGCCGCCGGGGGATGGCTGTGCCGATGCGGATGAGTGGGTGCGCAATATCCTGAACCCGCCGCCGCCTGACCCCAATGCGCCCGCGCCAAAGCCCAAGCGCGAGTTGACCATGGCCGATTTGCCGGGGCAATGCGTGGCGGTGTTGCAGGCTGAATAAATCAGCATGCTGCGGAATTTTTTGCGGGCACCACATGATTTTGTTTTGACAAGCGCAAAATCTGTGGCAACCTGTGGATAAGTTCAACAAGCGAAAGGAGGTGGTCCAGTGTCTATAGAGGGATTGGAGCGAGGTGTCGGAACAGTTCGGGAGGGTATCGCCTAGGGCAGCCCCGAGGTGAAATCGACCTGAATTGGTGCGCCTAACCGGCCCACCTCCGCGACTTCTAGAGGGCCGTTCCCAGTTGGGACGGCCCTTTTGAATTGGGCAGGCTTTGCGTGTAAGTTCTGTAAGGTTTGTAAGGGGATTTTGTAAGGTCGCGCGGCATTTGAGGGGCCTCGTGCCAATCGGTATCGAGAGGGGCCCTGGATCAGGTCCGGGGCGGGCATCTCTGGGGGCATGGCCCTGCCTCAGACCAGCGGCAGGATTAGCGCCACTTGGAGGCCGCGAGAGGGCCGGTTGCGCAGCTCGAGCCGACCGCCTGACTGTTCGGCAAAGCCCTTGACCATCGACAGTCCGAGGCCCGAGCCTTCGCCCACTTGCTTGGTGGTAAAGAAAGGTTCTGTGATGCGGTCGATCATGGCGGGCGGCACGCCGGGGCCGGTATCCTCGATCAGGATCGCCACCTCGTGCGCGCCGGGATCGGCATGGACCGAGAGGCGCAGAACGCCCCCCTCGGGATGCATGGCATCGCGGGCGTTGATGGCGCAATTCAAGAGGGCCGTTTCCAGCAATTGACGGTCCGCGCGCAGGGTAAGATCGGGCAGGGTGCCGGAGAGGACAACGCGCACGGATTCCGGCAGCAGGCGGCGCAGCGAGAGCGCGAAGGCTTCGAGAAAGGGGGCGAGGGCGATATCGCTGCGCATCATCTGGGATTTGCGCGAGAAGGCCAGCAGTTGCCGCACCAGATGGGCGGCGCGGTCGCATCCGGTGCGGGCCTCGTCCAGCATGGTTTCACGCTCTGCCGGATCGGGCAATTCCGAGGCCAGATCGAGATTGCCGCGGATCACGGTCAGGATGTTGTTGAAGTCATGGGCGATGCCGCTGGTCAGTTGACCGACCGCGCGCATCTTTTGCGATTGCACCTCGGCCTCTTGGGCGCTGCGCAGGGTGGCGCGGGTGCGCATCATCGAGAGATACGTCATCATGTAATAGGCATTGATGCCGAACCCGGCAAAAACGATGGCGATCTGATGACTCTGGGTCTCGGTCTTGGTGACAAAGGCCAGAACGATGCCCATGACACAGAGCGTGAGCAAGAGCGTATCCCAGAGCGCCAGAAAGGTCAGATCGGTGTGGCGGCTGAGATTGTAGAGGCCAAGGCCGATCAGCCCGCAAATGCCGATGAATTCATAGGCCCGGCTATCAAGGGTCGTGAGATAGACGGTCATTCCGGCATACCAGGTGGAAATGATCATGCTGGCGAGAAAGAGCGCGCCATAGGCCCCGCGCCCCTTGGGCAGATTGGGCGCGCGCAGGATGAAGATATAGGCCCCGTTGAGCAGGATATAGCCAAAGCCCCAGAGCAGCATGAGGGGTTGCGCCGTGCTGATCCACAGAAGGAGCGCCGCCCCGGCGACGATGGCGTGGCGCGTGAGAATCTCGGTCACGGACGTGGCGTCCGCGTGTCGGAGGATCTCGATCTGGCGGCGGTATTTAGCCGGGTCGGTCATGGCGGGCCTATGGGGATGAAACGGAAGGCACGTCATCCGAGCATAGGCGAGATGCCCCGCACGACGCCACTGAAAGGTTGGGGTGCGGGTGCGCGTCTGCTGTTATCGGTTATACTTGATGAATGGGGTCACAGTGGCGATGCGATCGTAAAGCTGGCGCGCGGTGGTGTTGAACTCTTGCGTCATCCAGTAGACCGCCGGGCGCCCGTCGGCATCGGCGCGGGCATAGACCGCCTCGATCAAGGCGCGGCCCACGCCAAGGCCCCGCGCCTCGGGGGCGGCATAGAGATCCTGAAGGTAGCAGACCTGTTCCACGCGCCAGTTGTGGGCGTGGTAGATGAAATGCACGAGACCCACGGCGCGGCCATCAAGGAGCGCGATCAGCCCGTTCTGGTCGGGATGGTCGGGCGAGAGAAGCCGGGCAAAGGTGGTGTCATAGACCGTTTCCGGCAGGGTGGTTTCGTAGAAATCGAGATAGGCGCGCCAGAGGTCGCCCCAAGCGGGGCGATCGGCGGATTCTATCGGGCGGATGGTGAGGGCCGCGGTCATTCCGCCGCCACGGCCTGCGGATCGACCAAGGTGACGATATCCATCATGATGGTGTTCAGCTCGAAATCCTTGGGGGTATAGACTCGCGCCACGCCCATTTCGCGCAGGCGGCGGGCGTCATCCTCGGGGATGATGCCGCCGACGATCACTGGCACGTCGCCAAGGCCAGCCGCGCGCATGCGGCCCATCAGATCCTCGACCAGCGGCATGTGGCTGCCCGAGAGGATCGAGAGGCCGACGACATGGGCGCGATCCTCGAGCGCGGCATTCACGATCTGTTCGGGGGTGAGGCGGATGCCCTCATAGCCGATGTCCATGCCGCAATCACGGGCGCGGCAGGCGATCTGTTCGGCCCCGTTGGAATGGCCGTCCAGCCCCGGCTTTCCGACAAGGAATTTGAGGCGGCGTCCAAGCCGGTCCGAGACCGCGTTGACGGCATCGCGGATGTGATCCAGACCTTCGGTCCGGTTCGAGGGGCTGGCAGACACACCGGTGGGCCCGCGATATTCGCCAAAGACCGCGCGCATCTGCGCGGCCCATTCGCCGGTGGTGACACCGGCGCGCGCGCAAGCGATGGAGGGCTCCATCACGTTGCGCCCCTCAGAGGCGGCGGCGCGCAGGGCGGCAAGGGTGGATTTGACAGCGGCCTCGTCGCGGGTGGCACGCCAGTCCTTGAGGCGGGCGATCTGTTCGGCCTCGACCGCGGGATCGACGGTCATGATGCCGCCATCCTCGGTTTGCAGCGGCGAGGGTTCGCCCGCCTGCCAGCGGTTGACGCCGACGACGATGGTCTCGTTCCGCTCGATCCGGCCAAGGCGGTCGGCGTTCGACTCGACAAGGCGGGATTTCATATAGGCGATGGCAGACACCGCGCCGCCCATGGAATCGAGATTGGCCAGTTCGTGCCGCGCGCCGTCCTTGAGCGCCGCGACCTTGGCATCGACGGCGGGGTTGCCATCGAAGAGGTCATCGAATTCCAAGAGGTCGGTTTCATAGGCGAGGATCTGTTGCATGCGCATCGACCATTGCTGATCCCACGGGCGCGGCAGGCCCAACGCCTCGTTCCAAGCCGGAAGCTGCACCGCCCGCGCGCGGGCGCGTTTCGACAGGGTCACGGCCAGCATCTCGATCAGGATACGGTAGACGTTATTCTCGGGCTGCTGTTCGGTGAGGCCAAGGGAATTGACCTGCACGCCGTAGCGGAAGCGGCGATATTTGGCGTCTTCGATGCCGTAGCGCTGTTCGAGGATTTCATCCCAGAGATCGACGAAGGCGCGCATCTTGCACATTTCGGTGACAAAGCGGATGCCCGCGTTGACGAAGAAGGAAATCCGCGAGGCGAGCGCCGGGAAATCGGCAGCGGGCACGCGGGGGCGCAATTCGTCGAGCACGGCGATGGCAGTGGCAAGGGCAAAGGCAAGTTCCTGCTCGGGCGTGGCCCCCGCCTCTTGCAGGTGGTAGGAACAGACGTTCATCGGGTTCCATTTGGGAACGTGGGTGTAACAGTATTCGGCCACGTCACCGATCATCTTGAGGCTAGGGGCCGGTGGGCAGATATAGGTGCCCCGGCTGAGATATTCCTTGATGAGATCGTTTTGCACCGTGCCTTGCAGGGCGGTCACATCGGCGCCCTGTTCCTCGGCCACGGCGATATAGAGCGCCAAGAGCCAAGGGGCGGTGGCGTTGATCGTCATCGAGGTGTTCATCTGGTCGAGCGGGATATCCGCGAAGAGCGTGCGCATGTCGCCCAAGTGGCAGATGGGCACGCCGACCTTGCCCACCTCGCCTTTGCTGAGGATATGGTCGCTGTCATAGCCCGTCTGGGTGGGCAGATCGAACGCCACCGACAGGCCGGTTTGCCCCTTGGCGAGATTGGCGCGGTAGAGCGCGTTGGATTTCGCGGCGGTGGAATGGCCCGCATAGGTGCGGATCAACCAAGGCTTGTCTTTCTGCGGCTGCGACATTCGGGGCCTCGTGAATCAGGGTGCGCAATTTTGTTACGTTTCGAGGCAGGGTATAGGCAAGAAGGTTGCGCTGTCAATTCGCTGCGATGCGGCATATGGGCTGGGCGGTATTAGCGGGGATGATACGGGGTGTTTTGCCTGCCGCGTCACCCTCGGATTTGATCCGAGGGTCTCTTGAGGTGGGAGATCCTCGGGTCATGCCCGAGGATGACGGGCGAAGAGGGGAGAGATCCTCGGGTCATGCCCGAGGATGACGGGGGAGGATGGCGGCTTTTGGAGGGCTGGGGCATTTACCAAAGCCCAAAACCCTGATTTGGTGGCGTCATGGGACAGACCGTGGAGATGCCGCTCTGGGCTTTGGTGTTGCTGGTGGGGTTTGCGGCCGTCACCTTTGCCAGTCATTTTCTCTTTCCCTCGGTGCGGTGGTTTCTGCGGCGCAGGTTGGAACGGGCGGTGGCGCGGCTGAATACGCGGTTGCAGCGGCCCATCGAGCCGTTCAAGCTGGCGCGGCGTTATGACATGATCCAGCGGTTGATCTACGATCCCGAGGTGAGCCGCGCGATTGCGGCGCATGCGCAGGCCGAGGGCATCCCCGAAAACGTGGCCTTTGAGCAGGCCAAGCGCTATGCGCGCGAGATTGTCCCGAGTTTTTCCGCCACGGCCTATTTCGGAATTGCGATTCGTCTTGCGAAATGGCTGAGCCGGTCGCTCTACCGTGTGCGGTTGGGGCATTTCGACGAGGCGGCGCTGGCGGCGGTGGACCGTGAGGCGACGGTAGTCTTTGTGATGAACCATCGCAGCAATATGGATTATGTGCTGGTGACATGGCTCGCGGCGGAGCGGTCGGCGCTGAGCTATGCGGTGGGGGAATGGGCGCGGGTCTGGCCGCTGAGCCGGTTGATCAAGGCGATGGGGGCCTATTTCATCCGGCGCAAATCGCGCGGCGATCTCTATCGGCGGGTGCTGGCGCGCTATGTGGGGATGGCCACGGATGGCGGCGTGACGCAGGCGATGTTTCCCGAAGGCGGGCTGAGCCTGAGCGGCGGGTTGCAGCCGCCCAAATTGGGTTTGTTGAAATACCTTGTAGAGGAGCGCCGCCCCGGTGGGCGCGATGTGGTCTTTGTGCCTGTGGCGATCAATTACGACCGGGTGTTCGAGGATCGGCTGTTGGTGGCCGCAGGACAAGCAGGCGGGCGGCGGTTTCCGGCGCGGATTTCCGTGGTGGCGGGCTTTGTGCTCCGACAGGTGTGGTTGCGGCTGCGGCGGCGGTATCATCGGCACGGCTATGCAGCGGTGAGTTTTGGCGCGCCGATGTCGCTGGCGGAGTTCGAGCGCGATTATCCGGCGGCGGGGGTTGAGGGGCTGGCGCAGGCGCTGATGGCGCGGATCGGGGCCGAGGTGCCGGTGCTGCCGGTGCCCTTGGTCGCGCGGGCGCTGATCCGGTCTGAGGGGCCGCTGACGCGCGAGGGATTGGATGCGGCGCTGGCCGAGATGCTGGCAGAGGTGCCGCGCGCGCATGTGCATCTGCCGCGCAAGGATCTGGGCTATGCGGCGCGGTTTGGGATACAGGTGCTGCGCAAGCGCGGGATGATCGAGGAACGGCAGGGCGCCTTTGTGATCACCGAGGCGGAGCGGCCTGTGGTGGCCTATTATGCCACCTCAATTGACCATCTATTTCGCGGGTGCAGCGGGGGATGAGCGGATTTTCTGCATCCGCTCGGTTATAAAATTACAAAAAACTGCCAAATGCTATTGCATTATTGCGAGGCCGTTTGTATTCCGGGTCAAGATAGACGATTCTGCATCGCGGCATTCTGAGACAGGAGGTTGACCATGGCCCTGGATACCAAGACGGGCATTGCGCCCTACGACGCCCCCGAAAAAGACCTCTATGAGGTCGGTGAGATGCCGCCCTTGGGCTATGTGCCCAAGAAGATGTATGCTTGGGCCATTCGCCGCGAGCGGCATGGCGAGCCGGATGTGTCGTTTCAGAAAGAGGTGGTCGATGTCTGGGATATCGACAGCCAGGAGGTTCTGGTTCTGGTGATGGCGGCGGGCGTCAATTACAACGGTGTCTGGGCCGGTCTGGGCCAGCCAATCAGCCCCTTTGACGTGCATGGGCAGGACTATCACATTGCCGGGTCCGATGCCTCGGGGATCGTGTGGAAGGTGGGCGACAAGGTCAAGCGCTGGAAGGTCGGCGATGAGGTGGTGATCCACTGTAATCAGGACGACGGCGACGATGAGGATTGCAACGGCGGCGATCCGATGTTTTCGCCCACGCAGCGCATCTGGGGCTATGAGACCGGCGACGGATCATTCGCGCAGTTCACCCGCGTACAGGCGCAGCAATTGATGCCGCGACCCAAGCATCTGACATGGGAGGAAAGTGCCTGCTATACACTGACGCTGGCCACCGCCTATCGGATGCTGTTCGGCCATGCGCCGCATGATCTCAAACCCGGTCAGAATGTGCTGGTGTGGGGCGCGTCGGGCGGTCTGGGCTCTTATGCGATCCAGTTGGCGAATACGGCGGGGGCTAACGCGATTGGCGTCATTTCGGATGAGAGCAAGCGGCAATTCGTGCTGGATCAGGGCGCGAAGGGCGTCATCAACCGCAAGGATTTCAATTGCTGGGGGCAGCTTCCCAAGGTGAATTCGCAAGAATACAACGACTGGCTGAAAGAGGCGCGCAAGTTCGGCAAGGCGATCTGGGAGATCACCGGCAAGGGTGTGAGCGTTGATATGGTGTTCGAGCATCCGGGCGAGGCGACATTCCCGGTTTCGTCGCTGGTGTGCAAGAAGGGCGGCATGGTGGTGATCTGTGCCGGGACATCCGGGTTCAACTGCACCTTTGACGTGCGCTATATGTGGATGCATCAGAAGCGGTTGCAGGGAAGCCATTTCGCGCATCTCAAACAGGCGGCGGCGGCCAACAAGCTGATGGTCGAGCGGCGGCTTGATCCCTGCATGTCCGAGGTTTTCCCGTGGGACGAGATTCCGCAAGCGCATGTCAAGATGCTGCGCAACGAGCACAAGCCGGGCAATATGGCGGTGCTGGTGCAAGCGCCGCGCACCGGGCTGCGCACGGTGGAGGATGTGCTGGACGCTGGCCGGTAAGGCGCGTCTGGTAATGGGAGGAGCGGCTCGCGGATCAGGAGGGGTTCGCGGGCCGGTCTGTTTTGGAGGGGTTGGAGGGCGGTGGGAGAGGCCCCGGGGCGCGATGCCCTCGTGTGCGCGCCCTATTCCAGCGTGGCGATGGTGGCGCGCAGGGTGGCCAAACCTTCTGATTTCTCGCTGGAGGTGAGGATCAGTTCGGGAAAGGCCGCCGGATGGGGCGCAAGTTTGGCGCGCACTTGGTCCAGCACACGCTCGCGGTCGGCGGCGTTGATCTTGTCCGTTTTGGTCAGCACGCATTGAAAGGTCACGGCAGAGGCGTCGAGGAGGCTCATGATCTCTTCGTCCACCGTCTTGATCCCGTGGCGGGCATCGACGAGCACAAAGGCGCGGCGCAGGGTCTGGCGGCCCGACAGGTATTGCTTCAAGAGCGCCTGCCATTTCTGGACCACGGCGAGGGGTGCGTTGGCATAGCCATAGCCGGGAAGGTCCACGAGATAGTGGCTCTCGCCCAGTGCGAAAAAGTTGATTTCCTGCGTGCGGCCGGGCGTGTTGGAGGCGCGCGCCAGCGCCTTGCGCCCGGTGAGGGCATTGATCAGGCTGGATTTCCCGACGTTGGAGCGCCCGGCAAAGCACACCTCGAGCCGGTCGGCGGGGGGCAGGCCCGACATGGCGACGACGCCTTTGACGAAGTCCACAGGCCCGGCAAAGAGCTTGCGCCCCAGTTCGGAGGTTTCGTGATCGGGGTCTTCGGCGATGGGAAAGCGCAGTTGCATCACAGCACCTCGAGTTGGTCGCCAAGGGCGATGGTGCCGCCGGTGATCACCTCGGCGTAGATGCCGAAATCCTGATGATCCCAGTTCTTGTTGAGCGCCGCCAGCGTGTCGAGGTCGCGCAGGCCCGTGGCCGGATTGGCGGTGGTGGCAAGGCAGCGGCGGATCGGTTCGCGCACGATCATCTCGGCGGTGCCAAGGCGCAGCGTTTTGCCGATAAGGTCAAACTCTGCCCAAGGGGCCAGCCCGTCGAGGTGGATATTGCAGCGCCAGCGCAGGGGCGAGACATCGGCCCCCATCTTGTCCGCAAGATCCGCGTTTGAGGCGAGGTTGAGCAGGCTCACCGAAGGGTAATCGGTATCGGTAAAGCCGCGCCCGTCGAGGCGGTAGAGGCGGATCGGCTGCGTGCCCTCGGGCGGCATCAGCGGGCGCACCCAATCGAGAAACGCCTGTCCGTCGTGATCGGGGCGAAAGGTCAGATCGGGGCGGTCGGGGTGGGTGAGGGTGACGCTCTCGGACGCCGCATCGAATTGGGCGTTGATCGCCATGATCGCGCCGGTCTTGGAGCCGCGCGAGAAGTTGACGCAGGGGCCCCATTCGCCGTCCGTCAGCCGCGCGATTTCGAGGGCGACGGCCCAGAGGCGGTCGCCGGGCATGGCCTGCCCGGCGGTGAGCGTGACGGAGGTCAGCGCTTCGCGCCCGTGGCTCTTGATGGGATGCCGCCAGAGGGCGCGAATTTGGGTCATTTTTTCTTGGTCGTTGGTTTTGGCGCGGGTTCCGGCGCGGGCTTTTTGCGCTTGAAGCTGGAAAGGATGTTGCCGAACACGTCCGGTTTATGGCCATGGGTGCGCATGATCACGTATTGCTGGGTGAAGGTGATCATGTTGTTGGCGATCCAGTAGAGCACGAGACCCGAGGCAAAGCTGCCCAGCATGAACATGAAGACCCAAGGCATCCAGGCAAAGATCATCTTTTGCGTGGGATCGGTGGGCGACGGGTTCAGCTTTTGTTGCAGCCACATCGAGATGCCGAGGCAGAGCGGCAGGATGCCGATGAAGATCAGCGCGAGGATCGAACCCGGCTCGGGGGGCGCCCAGGGCAGGATGCCCCAGAGATTGAAGAGCGACGAGGTGTCGGGGGCCGAAAGGTCCTTGATCCAGCCCACCCAAGGCGCGTGGCGCAGTTCGAGCGTGACGAAGATCACCTTGTAGAGCGAGAAGAAGATCGGGATTTGCAGGAGGATGGGCAGACAGCCCGCTGCCGGATTGACCTTTTCCCGCTTGTAGAGCTCCATCATCTCTTTCTGGAGCTTCTGGCGGTCGTCGCCGGCGGTCTCCTTGATCTTCTCCATCTGCGGCTGGAGTTCCTTCATCTTGGCCATGGAGACGTAGGATTTATAGGCCAAGGGCAGCACGAGCGCCTTGATCAGCAGGGTGAGGGCGATGATGGCCCAGCCCATGTTGCCGATCAGGGCGTTGAACCAGTGCAGCGCTGCAAAGATCGGTTTGGTCAGGAAGAAAAACCAGCCCCAGTCGATGGAATCGAGGAAACGGTCAACGCCTTGTTCGTTCTGGTAATGCCGGATCGTCGCCCATTCCTTGGCCCCGGCAAAGAGGCGGGTTTCGGCGGTGGCGGTCTGGCCCGGTTCGACCGTTCGGGTCGGCTGCACGGTTTCGGTCTGGTAGATGCCGCGCTGCGGATCGAATTTGGCAACCGCCTTGAACGGGCTGCCCGCTGCGGGGATGAGGGTGGTCATCCAGTAGTGATCGGTAAAGCCGATCCAGCCATTCTCGGTCACTTGGGTGACTTCGGCGGGGGCACCTTCGCGCCCGTTGAACGGATATTCCTCGACATCGTCATAGTCGATTTCCGACAGGGTGCCATCCGCCATCATGATCAGCCCCTCGTGGAGGATGAAGAAGTTCTTGAGGTCGGCGGGGCGTCCGTGACGGGCGAGGATGCCGTAGGGCGCGAGGCTTACGGCGGTGGCGGTGGTGTTTTCGACCGACTGGCGGACGGAGAACATGAAATCCTCGTCCACGCTGAGTTCGCGGCGGAAGATGAGACCCGCGCCATTGTCCCACGAGAGGGTGACGGGCGTGGTGGTGGTCAGCTTGTCGCCGCTCTCGATCTGCCAGAGCGTATTCGCGCCGGGCACCTGATCGGGGGTCAGGCCCGCACCGGGGGCCCAGCCATAGAGCGCGTAATAGGGCGTTTCATTGCCCACCGGGGCCAGCAGGCGCACGATCTCTGACGCGGGGTCGATCGTCTCGCGGTAGTTCTTGAGGAAGATGTCGTCGATCCGTCCGCCCTGCAGCGAAATCGTGCCTTGCAGGCTGGGCGTGTCGATGGTGAGGCGCGGGGCGTCCGGCTCTGCCGCGGGGGCCGCGGTTGTGGCGGTGGTCGCGTCGGCGGTGCCTTGGGCGGTGGGGGTGGGCAGGCTCTCGGTCGCGGTGGGCACGGCGGCGTTGGGATCGACCGGGGCCGGTTCGGGTGGCGGGAACATCACGAACCACACCAGAATCACGACGAAACTGAGTGCTGTTGCCAAGATGAGGTTCTTGTTCTGATCATCCATCGCCGATGGCCATCCCTGTGTTGCGTGTCAGGGGCGGTTCAACAGAGTGCGGCGGCAAAGGTCAAGCGGATTCCGGGAATTTTCGCCCCCGGCGCGGGGATTCATCGCAGGGTTCAGCCCTTGGCGCGGGCGATCCGGGGCACGGGGCCAAGTTTGGCGCGATGCGCCGCGATCCAGTCCGGCGTCGCCGCGAGCGGCATGGGGCGGGCGATCCCGAAGCCCTGCACATGGGCGCAGCCCAGTTGCGCCAGCATGGCATGTTCGCCCGCTGTCTCGACCCCTTCGGCGAGGGTGGCAAGGCCAAGACGGTCCGCCATCGACAGGATCGCGCCCACCATGCGCTGTTGGTCCGGGTCGCGGTCAATCGCCGTGACATAGGAGCGGTCGATCTTGAGACGCTGGACGGCAAAGCGGCGGATGGTGGCAATCGAGGCGTGGCCGGTGCCGTAATCATCCAGGTCGATCGGGCAGCCCATGCGCGCCAGTGCCGCGATATTGCGGGTTATGACGTCATCGGCAGAGGTGGCGACCACGGTTTCAAGCACCTCGATCACCAGCCGGTGGGCGGGCAGGTCGCAGCGATCCAGTTCCCACGCGAATTTCTCGGGCAGGGTGGGATTGCGCAATTCTTCGGGCGAGAGGTTGAGGCCGACCCGAGGAATGTCGAGGCTGAGGTGATCCCAGGTTTGCAGGGCGCGCAGCGCATTGGCGAGCATGGCATCGCCCAACACCTCCATCCGGCCCGAGGCGGCGAGGAGCGGCAGGAATTCCGCCGGGGCGATCAGGCCTGCGGTGGGATGTTGCCAGCGCGCGAGCGCCTCGAACCCGCTGATCTGGCCGGTGTCGGTGCAAATCTGCGGCTGGAACCACGTGATGAGCCGCCCCTCTGCGAGCGCCTCGGACACTTCGTCTGCGAGGGCGCGCGGCAGCGGCATGGGGGCCGCCATGCCCCGGCCATAGGCGCGGATGGCCGAGGGACCGTTGCGGCGGGCCTCGTGCAGGGCGGCGAGGCTCGCGTCATAGAGGGCGGTGGCGGTGCGCGCGGGGGCCTGTGCATCAAGGCAGAGGCCTATGGAGGATGAGATATGGTGTGTGGCGGCATCGAGCGGGATCGGTTCGGCCAAGGCCGTGCGCAGCCGCTCGGCAAGGGCCAGAAGCGGGCCGAGCGTGAGGCCGGGCATCGAGGCCAGAAGCACCCCGAGGCGGCCTGCGCCAAGATCGAAAAGCTGATCCGCAGGGCGCAGCGTGCGCGCCAGACGCTCAAGGCTCTGGAGGATCACGCGGTCAGCGGCAGCAAGGCCGTGGCGATCCGTCAGCGTGTCGAAATCGTCGATCTGGAGGAGAAGGCAGGCGGTGCGCGCGCCCCCTTGTCGCGCAGTGCTGAGGCCATGCGCGATGGCGCGGTGCATCGCCGCGCCGCGCGCCGCCTCATCCGTGAGTGGCCGAGGGTGGCGGCGTTCCCAGAGGGCAAGCGCCAGCAGGGCCGCTGGCAACGCCAAGAGCAGCGCCGCGAGGCCAAACCAATGGGTTGCCAGCCCCGCCGCCGCGATCAGCACCAGCGATTGCGGCCAATGCCGCGCCCGCAGCCGCGCCGCGATCCCTGCACCATGCTCTTGTCCTGTTCTGACCATCGCCCCCAGCCCTGCAATCTGGCGTTGAGCCTAGCGCGGCAGGGGTTAACGGAGTTTGGGCAATCCTTCGGGATTTGCGTCGGATTTTATCGATTCGGTGGTCAGGCCCATGAAATCGAAGAGTTTGGGATCAAGAAGATGTGAGGGCCGCGCGTTCATCAGGGCGCGGAACATGACCTGACGACGACCGGGGCTGCGTGATTCCCAGCCGTCGAGGATCTGTTTGACCTGCTGGCGTTGCAGACCGTCCTGTGATCCGCAGAGATCGCAAGGGATGATCGGATAGTTCATGGCGCGGGCAAACCGCTCGCAATCCTCTTCGGCGACATGGGCGAGGGGGCGGTAGAGGAAGAGATCCCCCTCTTCGTTCACCAGCTTGGGCGGCATGGTGGCGAGGCGCCCGCCGTGAAAGAGGTTCATGAAAAAGGTTTCGAGAATGTCGTCGCGGTGATGGCCGAGCACGACCGCAGTGCAGCCCTCTTCGCGGGCGATGCGGTAGAGATTGCCCCGACGCAGGCGCGAGCAGAGCGCGCAATAGGTGCGCCCCTGCGGCACCTTGTCCATGACGATGGAATAGGTGTCCTGGTATTCGATCCGGTGGGGCACGCCCATGCGTTGCAGAAACTCGGGCAGGACGGTGGCCGGGAAACCGGGCTGGCCCTGATCGAGGTTGCAGGCGAGCAGCTCCACCGGCAGGAGGCCGCGCCATTTGAGTTCGTAGAGCACGGCCAGCAGGGTATAGCTGTCCTTGCCACCCGAGAGACACACGAGCCATTTGCCGCCGGGGGCGATCATGCCGTACTGCTCGATCGCCTCGCGGGTGTGTCGGACAATCCGTTTGCGCAGCTTCTTGAATTCGGTGCTGCTGGGCGCCCCGTGAAACAGCGGATGGATATCGTCGGACTCGTCAAGCATGGGCTGGCTTTAGGGGTTTTACGGGGGGCGGGCAAGGGTTTGGGGTGGGGGCAGGAGAACAAATTGGGCGCTGAATGTCATATTCCGGGGGAATGTAAGGTTTTGTTATGTGATAGAAAAATTACATCTCTAGGTATGCTTATTTAAAAGTCATCGCTGCCGGGTCTTTTGCAAATTTCAATACAATGTGGTCATCATCTTCATCAATCCCGCCGGGCTCAAACATCGCGTCTTTTATTGTATAGCCTTGCTGAAGGAAGCCCGCGATGATTGGCTCATCCTCACTTGAGCCAATTGAATGACGGAACTGGGATTCATTTATCCTGTTAGCGAGAAAATCTTGGAAAGCTCTTGATGACATTCTGTAGGTAATTTCATCGTTAAACATTGTATAATTCGCTCCTAAGTACCAACCGCGTGCATCATGCTGCATGGCCTTCTGGCGCACAAGTGAACGCGCGTTGCATCCATTGAACCTCGGTGGCGGGAGTTGCTCGGTAATGCCATCAACCGCAGCAGTCAGCGAAGCTGGGTTGCGGTCTTCCGAAGAAAAGATTCGGGCGCTCCAATAACGCTTAGGTCGGAATTGCCCGAATGAACCAAAGCTTTGTTCTACTACCGGAACAAGCACAACAACTGCATCTAATTTACCTTTCTTATCATCGATAAATTTCTGAATTATGTGATGTGGTCTGGAGTATCCTTCCAAGTAATTATGCTGACGGCCTCCCAATTCTGCTAAGAAACGCGACCCTGCTTCCACCAAAAAAATGATGCGACTGACACCTACAGGCGCAAGAGCGAGCTGCTTTGCTTTGTCGGAGAGTCGCCGGTACAGAGGATTTCTTGTATTCGAATATGTCCGCGGTGGTCTCGATGTGTGATAGTTGTGATACCTGAGTTGCTTAGAGTCTCGTTTCTCTAACTCCACAATCAGTCCACTATCTTCAATCCTCATCCGCGCCTTTGGTATGGGACTTGATCTTATCCAATCTCGAATTTTCCTGACTGTCGCCTCCGACGGAACATAATCCTTCGGCGCAGCAATGCTGCGCACACTGCGACCGCGATCATAATGGCGTGTCTCCGCAAAATGAAAGTAGAGATATTGACCCGCACCGCGTAGTTCTTCATCCGCAATTTTTACTATTTTATTGGAGCAGTGATCCATCTGAGACTCGCCCGAGATTGCAGCATCTGCAAATGCAGTAACTTCGATCGCAGTTGGTTGGCCCGGTAGAAAACCCTCAACATACCCATCGGGGCTTCTACCCTCGCGCCACCAAAAAGGGTCTACATCTAAGTCTATCTTCCTGAGGCACCAAAAAATGGCCAGCTCTGCTTCAGCGCCTAAGCACTGCTCGGAGTCTTTACTATTCAGTCTTTGAGTGATGTCCTTACGCTTCTCTTCAGTCAAATGCGCATTTAATTCGCAAATCATCGACTGTATTCTGCGGCGAGAGAAGAACGTCACGATTAGCTCATTTTGATCTGTAAATGAAAACACAATGACTGCGCACGCTGTCAGACATTTCTATAACTCTAAACATAACCTCCCCTCAACACCCCCACCCCATCAACCAAAGCCGCACTAATCGCTTTCGCGCTCTAGCTGTCCCAATGGGCGCTGCCTTACAGGCGGGCGATCTCGTGGCTCTCATGCTCGAGCATCACCGTGATGGACAGGCCGGAGACGCCCATGCGACGGCCCCGCCCCGCCCTCAAAGCACCCGGTCGAAGAGCTGTGCGAGGAGGGGGTTGGGGAATTTGCGTTTGGCGGTGACGGCGTGGAAATGCTCGCTGAGGCCCACGCTATAGGCGGCCTCTTGCAGGAGGCCGGATTCCAGTTCGTTCTTGACCACGATGGGCGGTAGCACCGCAAGGCCGATATCCTCACGCGCCAAGAGGCGCATCATCGCCATGTCATCCACCTCGGCGGCCAGCACCGGGCGGACCGAGAGGCGGGCGCAGAGCGCGTCAAAGCCCGCGCGCACCGGAGACTCGAGCGTGGGCACGATGATCGGATTGGCGCTGAGCAGCGCGGCAAGGCTATCGGCCGCGTCAATCCGGGCGGGGGTGCCGATCACGCTGACGGGTTGCTGGGCCACGGGATGCACGATGAAACTGGTCAGCGCATCGGCGCTGGGCGCCAGATTGGTGAGCACGACATCAAGGCTGAGCGCCTCTAGCCCCTGGAGCAATTCGATAGAGGTGCCGGAGCGCAGGACAAGTTCGATCTGGGGCTGGCCCAAGAGCGGGCGCAGGAATTCGATCTGGAAGTTGCGCGAGAGCGTGGCGAGCGCCCCAACGCGCAGCACCTGTTGCGCATGGCCGGTCTGGCGCAGCGTGGCAATGAGTTCCTGACCCGCGCCAAAGATGGTTTCGGCATAGTCGAGCGTGATGCGCCCCGCCTCGGTCAGGTGCAATTGGCGATTGCGACGCTCGAACACGGGCTGGCCCAGACGATCCTCAAGCTTGCGGATCTGCACCGAGAGGGCGGATTGCGAAAGGTTGAGCCGTGCGGCCGTGCGGGTGAGATTGCCGTCGCGGGCGACCTCCCAGAAATAGCGCAGGTGGTTGTAGTTCATCTCGGACATATCGTTCTGTTTAAACGAATGAATTGTTTGGAACAATGAATTTTTAATATGGTCCGGCCTTGGCTATCACCGGGCAACCCAAGTTTTGCCCCCGGAGGTTTCATGCTGATCCATCTCTTGCCCCTATTGGCGCCTGTCGTTCTGATTGCGGCGGCGGTCGTGATCCATTCTCAAGGCAACCTCGCCCCGCGCCGTGCTGCGGGAGGGGGTGAGGCGGCGGCGCTGATGGCGCTCTGCGTTGCACTGGCGATGCCGGTGATCCTGATCGGCGCAGGGGCGGGCGATGGGGCTCTGCCGGGTGTTCTGGGCCATGTCATCGCGGTGCGGGTGGATGTGGTCAGCGCAGTGATGCTGATGCTGGTGGCCTTTATCGGCTGGGTCGTGGCGCGCTATGCGCGGACCTATCTGGAGGGTGAACCGGGGCAGCGGCGGTTTGCCTTCTGGCTTTTGGCGACGCTGGCCGCGGTGCAGGTCCTCGTGCTGTCGGGCACGGTGGTGCAGTTCGTGGGGGCCTGGATCGCCACAAGCCTGTGTCTGCACCGCCTGCTGCTGTTTTACCCCGAGCGGATCGGGGCGCAGCGCGCGGCCTACAAGAAATTCGTGACCGCGCGGTTGGGCGATGCGGCATTGATCGGGGCGGCGGTGCTGTTGGTCGGCGCCTATGGCACGACGCAGATCGCGGGTATCCTGAGTGCCGCGCGTCTGGGTGAGGGCGGCGGAATGGCGGCGGCGGCGGCGGGGCTCTTGGCGCTGGCGGCGCTGCTGAAATCAGCGCAATTCCCGAGTCATGGCTGGCTGACCGAGGTGATGGAAGCGCCGACGCCGGTTTCGGCGCTGTTGCATGCGGGGGTGGTGAATGGCGGCGGGTTTCTCTTGATCCGCTTTGCCGATGTCATGCTCTTGTCGCCGCTGGTTCTGGCGGTGCTGGTGGGGATCGGCGGGTTTACCGCGCTCTTTGGCGGGGTGGTGATGCTGACGCAACCGACGGTCAAGGTCTCGCTGGCGTGGTCGACGGTGTCGCAGATGGGGTTCATGATCCTGCAATGCGGTCTGGCGCTCTTTCCGCTCGCCTTGCTGCATATCGTGGCGCATTCGCTCTACAAGGCGCATGCGTTCCTGTCGGCGGGTGGCGCGGTCGAGCGGGTGGCGGCGCAGCGGCGGCCGGGGCCGGTGGCGGTGCCGGGCCTGCGGTCTGTGGCGCGCGCCTTTGGTCTGGCGATCACGATTTATGGGCTGGTTTACCTCGCCTCGGGCGCGCTCATCGGGTTTGGCGCGAAATCACCGCAAGCGGTGGCGCTGGGCGCAATTCTGATCTTTGGGGTGGCCTATCTCTTGGCGCAGGGCCTTGCGGATGCCGCGCCGCGCGCGCTCACACGGCGCACGGCGCAGATGTCGGTGCTGGCGACGCTGGCCTATCTGGCGCTGCAACGGGGATCGGAATGGCTGACCTCGGGCGTGTTGCCGCCGGCGCCTGCGGCGGGGCCGCTCGAATGGGCGCTGATCCTCTTGGCGCTGGTCAGTTTCGGCGCGGTGGCAGTGGCGCAATCGACCCTGCCGCTCTGGGCGCATCATCCGGCGGCACAGGGGCTGCGGGTGCATATCACCAATGGATTTTACATCAACGCCGTCGAGGACCGTCTGTTGCGGGTCTGGTCGCGGCCACGGGCACGCAAGGGAGCGGCATCATGAAGATCGAGACCCATGCCGGGTTTACCGGCCCCCATCTGGAACTGATTGCCCTGTCGGAGAAGGTGAGCCGCGTTATTCCGCCGCTCTGGCCGCTGGAGGCGACCGTTGCGGTCAATCCCTTCCTCGGCCAGACGGGGCAGAGTCTGGCGCAGGTATCGGCGCTGTTGGGGCGGATTGGCGGGATGCGGGTGACAATGCCGAATGCGTGGTATCGCGCGCGGATCGCGGATGGGCGGATCACCGACGCCGACCTTAAGGCGGCGCTGGCAGAGGCCCCGGTGGGCGCGCCTGCGACGGTGGCTGCGTTGAAAGCTGCGGCAGAGGCAGAGGAGGCCGCGCCCGAGGCCTTGCCCACACTCGCGCATCTGGCGCAGGAGGTGTCGGGCGTGGATTGGCCGGGCCTGATCGAGGCGCGCATCGGGGCCTGGGCGGCGGGCTATTTCGACGCCGGTCAAGCGCTCTGGCAGGTGACGGCGGGGCGCGGAGCCTATGAAAGCTGGCAGATCTTTGCCAGCCGGGATCTGACGCCGGAAATCTCGGGTCTGGCCGGGTTCGCGACGCATGTGGCGACACAGCCGGGACGGGCAAGGGTGGCGCTGTCGCTGGCCTGCGATGCCCTGGGGCTGAAGGCGGCGGCGGCGGAAAGCTATTTTCACCAGCTTTTGCTGGGGCTTGGGGGATGGGCGCAACTGGCGCGGCAGCGGCTGTGGCAGGCCGAGATGGAAGGGCGGGCAGAGCCGATCACCACCGATCTCTTGACGATCCGGTTGATCTGGGACGCGGCCCTGCTGGCGCAATATGGCGACCGGATCGCGGCGCGCTGGGCCGAGACCCGCGCCAGCCATGCCACCCCGCCGCGCGCCACGGCGGCGCAGATGGCCGCCTGCGTGCTGCAAGACGCGGCAGAGCGCGCGGCGCAGCGCGATCTGGCCGAGGTTTTGGCGGCGGAGATGCCGGAGCGGGCCGAGGCACGGCCGCAGCTTCAG
>NZ_JAGPVV010000061.1 GCF_018066915.1 Roseovarius sp. | reverse complement strand
TGCCGAAGCGCTTGACAAATAGCCTTCGATCTGGGTTCGGGGCCTTGACGCCCCGGTCTTTTCCCCCTAACCAGCCCTATCTCGAATGCGAGATTGATTCTATTTCCGGGTCGCCCCCGTATCTCGAATCGCTCATCTGATATCAGCCGCGGCCCGGTGCGTGATCGCTTCGGGCTTACGTTGTGAAAAAAGGTTCTGGTGCTACGGAACCGCAACGAAAAAGGAAACTGCACTTGGCACGTATCGCCGGCGTCAATATCCCGACCAACAAACGGGTCCCAATCGCCCTCACCTATATCACCGGAATCGGCCATGCTTCGGCCAAATCCATCTGTGAAGCCCTCAACATCGACGCCTCGCGTCGTGTGAACGAGCTTTCGGATGCCGAGGCTCTGGCCCTGCGCGAGCATATCGACGCAAATTACACTGTCGAAGGCGACCTGCGCCGCGACACCCAGATGAACATCAAGCGCTTGATGGATCTTGGCTGCTACCGTGGCCTGCGCCACCGTCGCAACCTGCCGGTGCGTGGTCAGCGGACCCACACCAATGCTCGCACCCGCAAGGGCCCGGCAAAAGCCATTGCCGGCAAGAAGAAATAAGGGAGGGCATTTTAGATGGCACGCGATACCAAACGCACCAAGAAAAAGGTTTCCAAGAACATCGCCACCGGCGTTGCTCATGTGAACTCTTCCTTCAACAACACCAAGATCCTGATCTCGGACGTGCAGGGCAATGCGATTGCATGGTCCTCAGCCGGGACCATGGGCTTCAAAGGCTCGCGCAAATCCACGCCCTACGCGGCGCAGATGGCCGCAGAGGATGCAGGCCGCAAGGCGCAGGAACATGGCATGCGCTCGCTCGACGTCGAAGTTCAGGGGCCGGGTTCGGGCCGTGAATCGGCGCTGCGCGCGCTGGCTGCTGTCGGCTTCAACATCACCTCGATCCGTGATGTGACCCCGATGGCGCACAATGGCTGCCGCCCGCCGAAACGCCGCCGGGTCTGATCCTATACATCTCTTGGTGGGGCCGCGCCGTGGCGCGGTCCCGCTTTCGTCATTTTACATCCTCGGGCGCTCTGGACCTTTGGACATGGGAACAGGGCAAGAATGGAGGGACGCATGATCCACAAAAATTGGGCTGAACTGATCAAGCCGACACAGCTTGAAGTCAAACCCGGCAATGACCCGCTGCGTCAGGCGGTTCTGATCGCCGAGCCGCTCGAGCGCGGCTTTGGCCTCACGCTGGGCAACGCGCTCCGCCGTGTGCTGCTGTCGTCGCTGCAAGGGGCGGCGATCACCGCCGTTCAGATCGACAACGTGTTGCATGAATTCTCGTCGGTGGCAGGTGTGCGCGAAGACGTGACCGACATCGTGCTCAACCTCAAGGGCGTTGCGATCCGCATGGAAGTCGAAGGGCCCAAGCGCCTGTCGATCAATGCCAAGGGTCCGGGCGTCGTCACCGCCGGTGACATCTCTGACAGCGCGGGCATCGAGATCCTCAACAAGGATCACGTGATCTGCCACCTCGACGAAGGCGCTGACCTGTTCATGGAACTGACCGTGAATCAGGGCAAGGGCTATGTCGCCGCCGACAAGAACAAACCCGAGGATGCGCCCATCGGTCTTATCCCGATTGACGCGATCTATTCGCCGATCTCCAAGGTTAGCTACGAGGTTCAGCCGACCCGTGAAGGTCAGGTTCTGGATTACGACAAACTGACCATGAAGATCGAAACCGACGGCTCGATCACCCCGGATGATGCCGTGGCCTATGCCGCGCGTATCCTTCAGGATCAGCTGTCGATCTTCGTCAACTTCGACGAGCCCGAATCCGCCAGCCGTCAGGACGACGACGATGGTCTCGAATTCAACCCGCTGCTTCTCAAGAAAGTGGACGAGTTGGAATTGTCGGTCCGCTCCGCGAACTGCCTCAAGAACGACAACATCGTCTACATCGGCGATCTCATCCAGAAAACCGAAGCCGAGATGCTCCGCACCCCGAACTTTGGCCGCAAGTCGCTCAACGAGATCAAGGAAGTGCTTTCGGGCATGGGTCTGCACCTTGGCATGGATGTCGAGGATTGGCCGCCAGACAATATCGAAGACCTCGCCAAGAAGTTCGAAGACGCTTTTTGACAAGGACACACTGAAACGACGGGCAATCCCGCCCCAAGGTGAGGGGGCTGACACGCATCAGCCCCCCGGACAAAGCAAAAACGCTTAGGAGATAGAAAATGCGTCACGCCAGAGGATACCGCCGCCTGAACCGCACCCATGAGCACCGCAAGGCGCTGTGGGCGAACATGGCCGGCTCGCTCATTGAACATGAGCAGATCAAGACCACCCTGCCCAAGGCCAAGGAACTGCGCCCGATCATCGAAAAGCTGATCACGCTCGGCAAGCGCGGCGATCTGCACGCCCGCCGTCAGGCCGCAAGCCAGCTCAAGCAGGATGCCTATGTGGCCAAGCTGTTCGACATTCTCGGACCGCGTTACAAAGAGCGCCAGGGCGGTTACGTCCGCGTTCTCAAGGCCGGGTTCCGCTATGGTGACATGGCCCCCATGGCGATCATCGAATTCGTCGACCGTGACGTCGATGCCAAAGGCGCCGCCGACAAGGCCCGCGTTGCCGCATTCGAAATGGCCGACGACGAATAAATCGACCATCGGTCCAGGTGAAGACCTGTGCGCCCCCGCCCTAACCGGCGGGGGTTTTGCATGCCGGGGATTGAGTATTTGGACCAAGAAGAAACGGCAAAGCCTTGCATTGCCGCGTCCCTCCCAGCATATCTCGGCGTTAGGATTACCCTTGCGGAGGTTGCCATGTTCCGGATCGTCTGCTTTGTCCTTATGATCCTGCCGGGCCTGACACAGGCGCAAACCCGCGTGCCGGTCTCACAGGCTGAAATCCAGTTGGGTTTTGCCCCGGTGGTGCAAGAGGCTGCGCCCGCGGTGGTCAATATCTACGCTAGCCGCATCGTCGAGGCCCGCCGCAGCCCGTTTCGGGGCGATCCGTTTTTCGAGCGGTTCTTCAACGATTTCGGTGCCACCCGACCGCGCGTGCAGAATTCCCTAGGCTCTGGTGTGATCCTGTCTGAGGATGGCATCGTGGTTTCGAACTATCATGTTGTGGGTGAGGCCACGGATATCCGCGTGGTGCTCAATGACCGCCGGGAATATGCCGCCCGTGTCCTCTTGGGCGATGAAGAGGCGGATCTGGCCGTTCTCCAGGTCGAGAATGCCCCGGAACTGCCCGCTCTCGATCTGCGTGACAGCGACACCGTGCAGGTGGGCGAATTGGTGCTGGCCATCGGCAACCCCTTTGGCGTGGGTCAAACGGTCTCGAGCGGTATCGTCTCGGGACTTGCGCGCTCGGGCACGGCCACGGGCAATGCGCGCGGCTATTTCGTCCAGACCGATGCGCCGATCAATCCGGGCAATTCAGGTGGTGCGCTGGTCGATGTGAATGGCGATCTTATCGGTATCAACACCGCGATCTTGTCACGTTCAGGCGGCTCTAACGGCATCGGCTTTGCCATTCCTTCGGGCCTTGTGGCGCAGTTCGTGGCACAGGCACGCGCGGGCAAGACGCAGTTTGAACGCCCTTGGGCAGGCCTTGGCGGTCAGCCCGTCACCCCTGACATGGCCGAGGGTTTGGGCATCGCGCGTCCTGATGGCGTGGTGATTTCCGAGGTGCATCCCCAGAGCAGCTTTGCCAGCCATATCCGCCCCGGCGACGTGATCACCATGGTGGGCGGTCAGCCGGTCAACAGCCCCGCCGAGGTGATCTATCGCATGTCGCTCGCGGGGATTGGGGCGGAAACAACAGTCACCCGCCTGCGCGAAGGTGCCGAGGATGTGGTTCAGATCGCTCTGATCGCCGCGCCAGATATGCCGCCGCGCAACCCGCTTGAAACCGGACCGCGCGCCGCCATTCCGCAAATGATCCTCTCGACCATCAATCCCGCAGTGATCGAGCAATATCGCCTGCCGCTCATGTCCGATGGCGTGATCGTGGATGATCCCGGCCCCTATGGTGCGCGCGCTGGATTGCGGCCTGGCGATATTCTGAGGCAGGTCAATGGGCGCCCTGTCGAGGACAGCCGCGCCGCGCGCGACGCGCTGGAGCGAGCGACGACTACGCTTGCTCTCGATCTTTTGCGGGATGGACAGCGCCTCGCGCTGCGCTTCAGGATCTGAGCGGTGGCGGATCTCTTTGATACTGGCGACACGCCCCGCGCTGAAACCGCCCCGCGCCCGCTGGCAGACCGGCTGAGGCCCCGACGTCTGGCGGATGTGATCGGGCAGGAACAGGTGTTGGGCGACGAGGCCCCACTTGGGGTGATGCTGGCCTCTGGCAGCCTTGGCTCGCTCATCCTCTGGGGACCACCCGGCGTGGGCAAGACCACGATTGCCCGGCTCTTGGCCGATGAAACCGATCTGCATTTCATCCAGATCAGCGCCATTTTCACCGGCGTGCCCGAACTGCGCAAGGTTTTCGAAGAGGCCAAGCATCGCCGTGCCAATGGTCAAGGCACGCTGCTCTTCGTCGATGAAATCCACCGTTTCAACAAGGCACAGCAGGATGGGTTCCTGCCGCATATGGAGGACGGCACGATCCTCTTGGTCGGGGCCACCACCGAAAACCCGAGTTTCGAGTTGAACGCGGCCTTGCTAAGCCGGGCGCAAGTGCTGGTGTTGACGCGGCTTGCGCTGGCTGATCTGGAGCGGCTCGCGCAGCGCGCCGAGCAAGAGCTGGGCCGTGCCCTGCCGCTCGACGGACCGGCGCGCGAGGCGCTGCTTGATATGGCCGATGGCGATGGGCGCGCGCTCTTGAATCTCATCGAACAGGTTGCGGCGTGGAAGGTTCCGGGCAAGCTTGACAGCGCCGCGCTCGCTTCTCGCCTGATGAAGCGCGCCGCCAAATACGACAAATCGGGGGATGAGCATTACAATCTGATTTCGGCCCTGCACAAATCGGTGCGCGGCTCTGATCCCGATGCCGCGCTCTATTGGCTGGCGCGCATGCTGACGGGGGGCGAAGACCCGCGGTATCTCGCGCGCCGCATCCTGCGCATGGCGATCGAGGATATCGGTCTCGCAGACCCTCAGGCGCAGTCCATCTGCCTGCATGCGTGGGAAACCTATGAGCGCATCGGTAGCCCCGAGGGTGAATTGGCTTTGGCGCAGGCCGTGGCCTACCTCGCTCTCGCGCCCAAATCGAACGCTGGATATGTGGCCTACAAGGCCGCGCTGCGCGAGGCTAAGAAAACCGGGAGTGAACCACCGCCCAAGCACATCCTCAACGCCCCAACCCGCCTGATGAAAGAGCAGGGTCACGGCGACGGCTATGCCTATGACCACGATGCAGAGGATGGATTTTCGGGTCAGAATTACTTTCCAGAGAGCATGAAACGCCCGGTTCTCTATCAGCCGGTCGAGCGTGGATTCGAACGCGAGCTCAAAAAACGACTCGACTACTTTTCCAAGCTGCGGTTGCGGCGAAGCTGAGTTCCCTCAAAAAACCTCAGAAATTCTGACCTTTAAATGTTTCCTACCCGCCGGATTAAGGGCTGGAAACACAGGTCGTTTCGTGTTTTGTTAGAAACATGTCGCTTTTGTGCATCCTTTTCGACCCTCCGAAACCCAAGCTTTCGGAATGGGCTGATGCCGCGTCTTCGCCAAAAATAGAAACTGACCAAGACAGGGAAATCCAATGAAAAAGAAAACCGATCAGGTCCTTTTGGACCGACTTGCGCAGGCTGCGCGCACCGGCGAAATCTCGCGCCGGTCATTCATGCATTACGCCGCCGCCGCGGGTGTGACCGCTTCTGCGGCAACCGGGCTCTGGGGCACCTCTGCTGCCGCGAACCCATCGCGGGGCGGCACGTTCCGCTGGGGCGTGCATGACGGCAACACCTCGGACACCCATGATCCGGGCACCTATGTGACCCGCCAGATGATCTTTCTCGCCCACACCCATCGCAGTTACCTGACTCTGATCGAGCCGGACAATTCCCTTGGGCCAGACCTTGCGACCAGTTGGGACGCGACGCCCGACGCCATGCAATGGACCTTCGAACTCAATCCCGATGCGTCCTTTCATAGCGGCAAGCCCGTGACGGCCCAGGATGTGATCGACAGTCTCAATCATCACCGGGGCGAGGCCGCAACCTCGGCGGCCAAGGCGCTCTTGACCGATGTGACCGACATCACCGCTGATGGCGATCATACGATCACGATCAGTCTGGCGCGCGGCAATGCCGATCTGCCGTGGCTGATGACCGACTATCACTTTGCGATCTGCCCCTCGAATGGCGATGGCACGATTGACTGGAAATCTGGCGACGGGTCTGGTCCTTACAAGATCGACTCAGGCGAATTCGGCATCCGCTGGGAATTGACGCGCCATGACGGCTGGCACGGTGACGGGGCCTATTTCGACAAGGTGACGATGATCGTCCTCAACGATCCAAACGCGCGGCAAACGGCGCTGGTGACGGGCGACGTGGATTGTGTCTCGCTGATCGAGCTCAAGACGCTGGCGCTCTTGCAACGCAATCCCGACATCTCGGTTGATAATATCCCCTCTGGCGGGGCGATCACCATGCCGATGTTCTGCGACACGGCACCCTTTAGCGATGTGCGCGTGCGCAACGCGCTGAAACTCGCGATGAACCGGGACGAGATCATCGAGAAAATCGCCTTTGGGGCGGCCACCAAGGGGAATGATTTCCACCTCTCGCCGGTGCAGCCCTATTGGCCTGAGGATATTCCGCAGCGGGAATACGATCCCGATCAGGCCAAGTCGCTGCTCAAGGATGCTGGGCAAGAGGGGCTCACCGTCAATCTTTCCGTGGCCGAGAGTGTCTATACCGGCGCGGTCGATATGTGTGTGCTCTATGCCGAACAGGCCAAGGCCGCAGGGATCGACATCAAGGTCGTGCGAGAGCCGAGCGATGGCTATTACTCTGATGTCTGGCTGAAAAAGCCGTTCAGCGCCGTGTCTTGGGGCGCGCGCCCGACGCCTGATGTGATGTTCACGCTGGCCTACAAAAACGATGCCGCCTGGAATGAAACCCGCTGGCAGAACGAGCGGTTCAACGAACTGCTGCTTAAGGCCAAGGCCGAGCTGGATCAGACCCTGCGCGCCGAGATGTATCGCGAGATGTGCCTCTTGATGCGCGACGATGGCGGCACCCTCCTGCCGTTCTTCAACAACTGGGTCTATGCGCGCGGCAAGGGCGTGCAGCGTCCCGAGCAGGTCGCGGCAAGCTGGGGCTGTGATGGCGCGCGCGCCGCAAGCCGCTGGTGGTTCGAGGCTTGAGGCCAGCTTCAGAACCCGGCACCCACCGGTGCCGGGCTACCAACTGTCGGGGCGGCGCAAATCCCGCTTCGGCACTCCACGTCACAACGAGCGGGCCGACACAGAATTATTTTCCGCCCGGGCCAAAAATACTGTTAGCCTGAGCCACAAAGGCCGCGCCGGACGACAAGGCGAGAGGCAAAAACAGCAGGAGGGAAAGATGGGGGATATCCTTGGGCTCGTTGCAAAGCGGCTCGGATTGGGATTGATCATTCTATTGGTCATTTCCGTGATCATATTTTTCATGGTCGAGTTTTTGCCCGGCGACATCGCGCAGGCGGTGCTTGGCCAAGGGGCGACGCCTGAGAATCTGGCGGCGCTGCGCAAGGAAATGGGCCTCGATCAGCCCGCGCTCGTGCGCTATCTGCAATGGCTCTCCGGGGCTGTGGTGCTTGATTTCGGCAATTCCATCGTGACCGGGGCCAGCGTGGCCGAGACGATTGGTGAACGCTTTGCCAATACGCTCTTTCTTGCCGCCTATGCCGCCGCGATTGCCGTGCCGATTTCCATTGTGCTCGGTGTGCTGGTGGCGCTTCTGCGCAACTCGATCTTTGACCGGGTGGCGAATGTCGCGACGCTCACCTCGATCTCAAGCCCCGAATTCTTTTTGGGCTATATTCTGATCCTCTATCTTGCGGTCAAAACGGGGATGTTTCCCGCCATCGCCAGCCTCAGCAACGACATGAGCTTTGGCGATCTCTTGTACCGCACATTTCTGCCCGCGCTGACTCTCGTTCTGGTCGTGACCGCGCATATGATGCGCATGACGCGGGCGGCGATCATCAACCTTCTGGCCTCGCCCTATATCGAGATGGCACGCCTCAAAGGCGCGCCGCCATGGAAGGTCATCGTCAAGCACGCGCTGCCCAATGCCTGGGCCCCGATCATCAACGTGGTGGCGCTCAATCTCGCCTATCTCATCACCGGTGTGGTGCTGGTTGAGGTGGTCTTCGTCTATCCGGGCATCGGACAGGCGTTGGTCGACGCGGTCAGCAAGCGTGATTTCCCCGTGGTTCAGGCCTGCTGCCTGATCTTTGCCGCCACCTTCATCCTGCTCAATCTGGCGGCGGATGTGGGGTCGATCCTGACCAATCCGCGCCTGCGGCATCCGAAGTAAGGGGCTAGAGACATGAGTGTATTCGTCATTGCCTACTATTCCCTGCTGCTGGGGGCCTCCTGCCTTGCGGCCTATTTCAACAAGCGGTCGGCCTTTCTGCTGCTCTTCTCGCTGACCCTCGTGTCCTTTGTGCTGGGCATCATCGGAGGGGTTTCGGCGCTGCGGATCGTGGCCATTCTGGCGGGGCTCCTCGGGCTATCGGCCATGGTCTCCTATGCCTTCCGCGAGTTTCTCATCGCCATCGCGTCCAAGAACCTGGCCAAGGAATTGCGCACCGCGCCGTTGACCGCAGCCTTTGGCATGTTCGTTATCTTTACCGTGGCGGTCGCGGGCATCTTCGCCCCGCTGATCGCCCCTTACGGCGAAGCACAGGTGATCACTTCAGCCTTTGCGCCTGCGGATGAAAACATGCTGCTTGGCGCGGATCAATTGGGCCGGGATATCTTCAGTCGGCTGGTTTTCGGTGCCCGCAACACCGTGGCGCTCGCGTTGGCGGGCACTGTGATGGCCTTTATCCTCGGGGCACTTGCCGGCCTTATGGCCGCGACGTCGGGCGGCTGGTTCGATCAGTTCCTCGCGCGGACCTCGGATGTGATCATGTCGATCCCCTCGCTGATTTTCGCCCTGTTGATGCTGTCGATCTTTGGCGGCGACCTTGCGAATGACACCACGAGCTTTTGGCTGCTCTCGGGCTTTATCGGGGTGACGGGCCTGCTCTTGGTTTCGGCCATCGCGGAAAGGAGCATGATCAGTTGGGTCATCGGCCTTGCCATCCTCGCCGGGGCTGCGGCGGTGTTTGGCGGCTTCATGCTGGTGATCTTCAATCCGTCGGAAATCATCCTCATTCTGGTGGTTGCGGTGATCTACAGCCCGCGCGTTTTCCGCCTGACGCGGGCGGTGGCGGGCAATGTGGTGGTGATGGATTACATCGAGGCCGCGAAACTGCGCGGCGAACGCAGATGGTATCTCATCCGCCGCGAGATTTTGCCGAATTCCACCGCGCCTTTGATCGCGGAATTCGGGCTCGAATTCTGCTTTGTATTCCTGCTCATCGCGGGCCTGTCGTTCCTTGGGCTTGGTATTCAGCCACCCACCGCCGACTGGGGTTCGATGGTGCGCGAGAATGCGACGCTGATTTCCTTTGGCGACATCACCCCACTCATCCCCGCAGCGGCCATCGCGCTTTTGACGGTTGCGGTCAATTTCGTGGTGGACTGGATGCTCTACCGCTCCTCCGGACTCAAGGTGTGACCCCATGATCAAGAGCAAAGACGTTCTTCTTAAGATCCGCGATCTGAAAATTCAGGGCTATTCCGATGAAACCTGGATCGACATCATCAAGGGTGTGGACCTGACCCTGCACCGCGGCGAGGTGATGGGCCTGATTGGGGAATCGGGTGCCGGCAAATCGACCATTGGCGCAGCCTGCATGGGCTATGCCCGCGACGGCACACGCATCTCGAACGGCTCGATCGAGTTTGACGGGATGGAGCTGACGACCGCCTCTGAGGGCGAGCGGCGCATGCTGCGCGGCTCGCGCATCGCCTATGTGGCGCAGTCGGCGGCAGCCTCGTTTAACCCGGCGCACAAGATCATCGACCAGCACACCGAAGCGCCCCTGCAATACCGGCTGAAAAAGCGGGTAGAGGCGCAAGAGGACGCGATGCAGCTCTATGAAAAGCTGCGCTTGCCAAACCCCACCGAAATCGGCTTTCGCTATCCGCATCAGGTGTCGGGCGGGCAGTTGCAGCGCGCGATGACCGCGATGGCCATGTCCTGCCGTCCTGATTTGATCATCTTTGACGAACCAACGACCGCGCTCGACGTGACCACGCAGATCGAGGTGCTGGCCGCGATTCGCGATATTGTGGATGAATACAACACCGCCGCCATCTACATCACACACGATCTGGCGGTCGTGGCGCAGATGGCCGACACGATCAAAGTGCTGCTCAAGGGGCGCGAGGTCGAAGAAGCGCCGACCAAGGAAATGCTCGACAATCCCCAAGAGGAATACACCAAATCCCTCTGGGCCGTGCGCAGCTTTCAGAGCCCGCAACGCCATCGCCCCAAGGATGGCGTGCCACTGATTTCGGTGCGCAATGTCGATGCCTCCTACACTGGCGGGGCCAAGGTGCTCGATGATGTCAGTTTTGACATTTACGAGGGCATGACTGTGGCGGTGGTGGGCGAATCCGGCTCGGGCAAGTCCACCACGGCGCGGGTGATCACGGGCCTCTTGCCGCCCTCCAAAGGCGAGGTGTTGTTCAAGGGCAAACCCTTTCCACCCAGCTACAAGGACCGCACCAAGGACCAGTTGCGCCAGTGCCAGATGATTTATCAAATGGCGGATACTGCACTCAATCCCAAGGTCAAAATTTCCGAGATCATCGGACGCCCCGCCGCCTTTTACTCTGGCCTCAAGGGTGTCGCGCTCAAGAATCGGGTGGATGAATTGCTCGACCTGATCGAGCTGGAACCCTCGCAGTACTACAACCGTTATCCGCCTGAGTTGTCCGGCGGGCAAAAGCAGCGGATCGGCATCGCCCGCGCGCTGGCGGCGGAACCCACTTTCATCGTTTGTGACGAGGTGACATCGGCGCTTGATCAGCTTGTGGCCGAGGGCATCCTGCGCCTGCTCGACCGGCTGCAAAACGAATTGGGGCTGGCCTATATGTTTATCACCCATGATCTGGCCACCGTCCGCTCCATCGCTGACGAGGTGGTCGTGATGCAGCATGGCAAGGTGGTGGAGCAGGGACCCAAGGACGAGATGTTCACACCCCCGCACCATCCCTATACCGACCTGCTGCTCAGTTCGGTGCCCGAGATGGACCCCAATTGGCTGACAACGCTGCTCGAAGAGCGGGGCATAGACAATGTTGGCGATGCGGCTGCGGCGCGGATTGATCCGAATGATCCCAAGGTTTCCAACGCCAACGCCTGAACAGAAAAGCACGGAGGGTTTTATCCCTCCGTGCCTCAAATCTCGGGGTCATGGGCGCTGCGCCGTTACAGGATCGCCATGGCTGAAAAAACAAAGGTGCCAATGATCGCCCCATATACGATCACCACAGCCTGCCAGGAGGCACTATGCGCGCGCAGTTCGCGGTTCAATTCGTCGCGGGTCATCGGCTTGCCTCCTTGATAGCGTTGAGTTCCCGGATCGCTCTTACGATCACAGGGCGCACATAATTGATTTCTGCATTTGCACAATGGGCAAACTGCGGAAAATCTATGCGTCTCCAACATGCCACCTGCCCGATTTCATCATATCGAGCGATTCCGAAGGATCATTGCCTAAAACCGACGCGCACGAAGTACAGGCGCGCGTCCCTGCAACACGCCGCTTTCTATTCCGGGAACTGCGCCACGCATTGCTGCACCTGCACTTGCGCTCGCGCTTTCAGTTGCGGGAGGATCTTTTGGTAATCCGCCAATTTGCGGCGCTCCTCGGACACGTCGATCGCAACCGGCGTGGTCTGGGTGCGATACTGTGTCGAGGGGCAGGGATAGGGCAGCACCAGATTTCGGTAAGGATCGTTGCGATAGCAGGTCGACGGCACCGTATAGGGCACCGTTTGCGTATGCAGCGCATAGCCGCGTGCGATATTGCCTTGGGCCGTTGCCATGGCGCTCTCGACACTCCGGTATTGTTCGGTTGCGTCGGAAATACATTGCTCGCGCGGGGTAGCACAGGCCGAGAGCAAGGCGGCTGCCGCCATCAAGGGGAAGAGTTTCAAGCGGCTGTTCATCGGAAAGACACCTTTATTGGGCCCCCGATCCTAGCAACAGTTCGGTGCCCAACTCAAGTAGCTGCAATGCCTTTGAAATTGGGCCTCAGCTCCCGCCGTCTGCTGCCACCAAGGCCGCGATAATCGCCTTGGCGCTCTCGGAATCCCAGTGGGCGTCGCCTTGCAGGCGGGCGATTTCATTTCCCTCCGGATCGAGGATCACGGTAATGGGCAGGCCAAAGACGCCCATGGCACGCGCGAGGGCGCTCTTGGGATCGGTGTGTAGCGGCAGGTTGTCGACGCCGATTTCGTCAAAGAACTTGGCCATCGCGGTCGGGGCGTTACGGCCTGTGGCGATGGTGACGACCTCGAAATCCTCGCCACCCATCTCGGATTGCAGGTTCGACAGCGTGGGCATTTCGGCGCGGCAGGGCGCGCACCATGTGGCCCAGAAATTCAAGACAACATGGCGACCCTGGAAATCGGCCAATGTGCCGGTGCTGCCATCGGCGCGGGTGAATTCGGTCAGGGGTGCGGCGGCGGGGGACGCATGGAAATTGAGTTTCTTCATGTCACCGTCCCGCAGCGCCTCAAGGGCTGAGGTATCTGCCATGGCAGTATTTGCACCAAGGGCCACGGCCATATAAAGGACGATCTGACGAATGCGTTTCATAATTCCCTCCGAAGGGCCAAAGACATGACTGACACAACCTCGAACCAGATGTGGGGCGGCCGCTTTGCCGCCGGGCCGGATGCGATCATGGAGGCAATTAATGCCTCGATCTCATTCGACAAGCGGATGGCGGCACAGGATATCGCCGGCTCGAGGGCCCATGCCGCGATGTTGGCGGCGACAGGTATTGTCAGTGATAGTGATGCGGCGGCGATGAGGGAAGGCCTGCTCACGGTCTTGTCAGAGATCGAGGCGGGGGAATTCACCTTTTCCACGGCGCTTGAGGATATTCACATGAATGTCGAGGCGCGGCTCAAGGATTTGATCGGCGCACCGGCCGGGCGACTGCATACCGGGCGCTCGCGCAATGATCAGGTGGCGACCGATTTCCGGCTCTGGGTGCGGGATCAATTGGATGCGGTGGATCAGGCGTTGCAGGCGCTGATGCGGGCACTTCTGGCGCAGGCAGAGGCGGGGGCGGAGTGGGTGATGCCGGGGTTTACCCATCTCCAGACGGCGCAGCCGGTGACATGGGGGCATCACATGATGGCCTATGTCGAGATGTTTGGTCGTGATCTGAGCCGGGTGCGCGATGCGCGGGCGCGGATGAATGAATGTCCCTTGGGGGCGGCGGCGCTGGCGGGCACATCCTTTCCGATTGACCGTGATATGACGGCCAAGGCTCTGGGCTTTGATGCGCCCTGCGCCAATTCGCTCGACGCGGTCAGTGACCGGGATTTCGCGCTGGAGTTTCTGGCGGCGGCGAGTATTTGCGCCATGCATCTCAGTCGCTTTGCCGAAGAGTTGGTGATCTGGTCCTCGGCACAGTTCCGGTTCGTGGCGCTGTCGGATCGGTTCTCGACCGGATCGAGCATTATGCCGCAAAAGAAGAACCCCGATGCGGCAGAATTGATCCGCGCCAAGGTGGGGCGTATTTTCGGGGCCAATGTGGCGCTGATGATGGTCATGAAAGGCCTGCCGCTGGCCTATTCCAAGGACATGCAAGAAGACAAGGAACAGGTGTTTGACGCTGCCGACAACCTGATGCTGGCCTTGGCCGCGATGGAAGGCATGGTGCGCGACATGGCGGCGCGCACGGATAATCTCGAGGCGGCGGCTGGGTCGGGATTCTCGACGGCGACCGATCTGGCGGATTGGCTGGTGCGGGTGCTGGATATGCCTTTCCGCGAGGCACATCATGTCACCGGGGCGTTGGTGGCCAAGGCGGAGGCCAAGGGCTGCGATCTGCCGGACCTGAGCCTGACCGAGATGCAAGAGGTGCATGGCGAAATCACCGCAGCGGTCTATGATGTGCTGGGCGTGCACAATTCGGTGGCGTCACGGGTGAGCTATGGCGGCACGGCACCCACACAGGTGCGCGCCCAAGTGGCGCGGTGGAAGGAGCGATTGGGATGATGCGGCTGGGTTTTGCTCTGCTGAGCCTCACGGTGCTGATGGGCTGCGGCGTTGATGGCGAACCGGTGCGCCCCACGGCGGGCCTGAATGTGGGCGTGGGCACGCATGGCGTCAATGTCGGCGTCGGTGGCGGCGTGCGCGTGGGCGGTGTCAATGTCGGCGTGGGGGTTGGCCTGTGAGATGGGTTTATGCCGCGCTGGCCGCCTGGGGCGCCATTCATCCGATGTATTGGTTCCTGCAGTGGTTCGGGCAGAACGGCTATGACCTGATGGGCATGGTCGATGCCTGGCATGCCAATGCCGCAAGTTCGGGGCTGGTCTGGGATCTGACGATTGCTGCGGTGGCGCTCACGGTCTGGGTGGTGGTCGAGGCGGTGCAGAACCGGCATTGGCTGGGCCTGATTGCCATTCCGGCGACCTTTTGCATCGGGGTCAGTTGCGGTTTACCGCTCTATCTGTTCTTGCGGGCTTCGCGTGGCGGCGCGCGCGGGATTTGAGTATTTTTGGAACGATGAAACGGGGCGGGACGGCGCGTGGATCATTTTCTCTATCATGACGGCGTGCTGCACGCCGAAGATGTGCCGCTGTCGGAGATTGCCGAAGCGGTTGGCACGCCCTTCTATTGCTATTCCACCGCGACGCTGACCCGGCATTTCCGCCTGTTTGACGAGGCGTTGGCGGGCATGGATCACCTCGTTTGCTACGCCATGAAGGCTGCGAGCAATCAGGCGATTCTCAAGACACTGGCGGCTTTGGGCGCGGGAATGGATGTGGTTTCGGGCGGGGAATATGCGCGCGCCAAGGCTGCGGGCGTGCCGGGTGAGCGGATCGTGTTCTCGGGCGTGGGCAAGACCCGTGACGAGATGCGCATGGCGCTCGCGGGCGGTATCCGGCAATTCAACGTCGAGAGCGAGCCGGAGATGGCGGTGCTGAGTGCCGTGGCGCTCGAATTGGGCCTGCGCGCGCCGATCACCATTCGCGTCAATCCCGATGTGGATGCCAAGACCCATGCCAAGATTGCCACCGGCAAGAGCGAAAACAAGTTCGGCATTCCGATTGCGCGCGCGCGTGAGGTCTATGCGCAGGCAGCGGCATTGCCGGGGCTAGAGGTGATCGGGATCGACGTGCATATCGGCAGTCAGCTGACCGAATTGGCACCCTTTCGCCTTGCCTATGAAAAGGTCGCGGAACTTACGCAAGTTCTGCGCGCCGATGGGCATGACATTCGCCGCCTTGATCTGGGGGGCGGTCTGGGCATTCCCTATACGCGCTCGAACGAGGCGCCGCCCTTGCCCACCGAATATGGCGCGCTGATCCGCGAGGTTCTGGGGCATCTGGGCTGCGAGATCGAGATCGAGCCGGGGCGGTTGATTGCTGGCAATGCGGGGATTCTGGTGAGCCGGGTGATCTATGTGAAATCCGGTGAGGGACGGGATTTCCTGATCCTTGATGCCGCGATGAATGACCTCATCCGCCCGGCGATGTATGACGCGCATCACGACATCGTGCCGCTGGTCGAGCCCGCGCCAGGGGTCCAGCAACAGCCCTATGATGTGGTCGGGCCGGTGTGCGAATCGGGCGATACGTTTGCCAAGGGGCGGATGTTGCCGCCGCTGGCCGAGGGCGATCTGGTGGCGTTCCGTAGCGCCGGCGCTTACGGCGCGGTGATGTCGAGCGAGTATAACACGCGGCCTCTGGTGCCCGAAGTTCTGGTGCATGGGCGTGACTTTGCCGTGATCCGGGGCAGACCGACCTTTGACGAAATGATAAATCGCGATACCATCCCTGAATGGCTCTGACGCGATGGGCGCGCGGGGCCGGGATGAGGTGCCGCGCATGGCTGCGAGCGAAAACCCCCTGAAGGCGCTGACCGCGCGGTTGCGGCGGCCGCTCATGCTGACATGGGCGGGGTTGATCGCCGAGCGTTTGGTGCGCGCATTCTGGCCGGTCTGGAGCGTGATTGCAGCAGGGGCGGCGGCGCTCATGCTGGGGCTTCAGGATATGGCAGCGGTCGAAGTGGTCTGGGGCGTGGGCATGCTGGGCGCGCTCGCGGTTCTCACCTTCGGCGTTCTGGGCCTGGCCCGGTTCCGCTTTCCACGTCGGGCCGAGGCACTGGCGCGGCTGGATGACGCAATGCCGGGCAGGCCGCTGGCCGCACTTGGCGATGTGCAGGCGATTGGCGCGGGCGATGCCGGATCTGCGGCGCTCTGGCAGGCGCATCAGGCGCGTATGGCTGCACGAGCGGCTCAGGCGCGCGCGGTCGAGCCGGATTTGCGCCTCTCGCGGCAGGACCCGTTCGGGCTACGCTATATCGCCTTGTTGGGGCTGGTTGTGGCCTTGCTCTTTGGTTCGGTCTGGCGCGCCGGAACTGTGGCGCAGATGGTGCCGGGCGGCGGTGGTGCGGCGCTGGCCTCTGGTCCGACATGGGAAGGCTGGATCGAGCCGCCTGCCTATACAGGTCTTCCGAGCCTCTATCTGGCCGATCAAGGCGCTGTGATCGAAGTGCCGGAAGGCAGCCGGATCACCCTGCGATTCTACGGCGAAGTGGGCGCACTCAGCCTGACAGAAACCCTATCGGCCGAGGGTGCAGAGGCCGCAAGCACCGATCCGGAACAGCAATTCGAGGTCGCGCGCACCGGTGAACTGCGCATTGATGGGCCCGGAGGGCGCGCGTGGACGGTTCAGGCCCTCGCCGATACTGCACCGACGGTCGAGGTGGTGGAGCGTGAGGCGCGCACCGCCTTTGACGGACAGATGAGCCAGCCTTTTGCCGCGCGCGACGATTACGGCGTGGTGAGCGGCGGGGCGGTCTTTGAACTTGATCTCGCGCGGGTGGATCGGCGGCATGGTCTGGCAATCGAGCCGGAGCCGCGTGCGGCGATCCGTCTTGATCTGCCGATGCCCTTGGCCGGGGATCGGACCGAATTCACCGAAACGCTGGTCGAAAACCTCTCCGAGCATCCTTGGGCGCATTTGCCCGTCACGCTGCGGCTGCAGGTTGAGGATGCGGCCGGGCAAGAGGGGCTGTCCGAGCCGTTCGAGATGGCCCTGCCCGCGCGGCGATTCTTTGATCCGATGGCGGCGGCGGTGATCGAGCAACGGCGCGATCTCTTGTGGTCACGGCAGAACGCACCTCGGGTGGCGCAGGTGTTGCGGGCTGTGTCCTACAAGCCCGAAGATCGGCTCTTCCGCTCTGAGAAAGCCTATTTGCGGCTGCGGGTCATCATCCGGCAGCTCGAGGCGATGACACAGAGCGACGGCCTCGACGAGGCCGAGCGCGATGAGATCGCGCAGGCGCTCTGGGATTTGGGTGTGTTGCTGGAAGATGGTGACATGGGCGACGCGCTGGAGCGGATGCGCGCCGCGCAAGAGCGGCTGAGCGAGGCGATGAAGAATGGTGCCAGCGAGGAAGAGATCGCGCGTCTGATGCAGGACCTGCGCGATGCCACGCAGGATTACTTGCGCCAAAAGATGCAGCAGGCCGAGCGCGAGAACCCCGAAGAGAGCGACCAGCGCAGCGCTGAAAACATGATGCAGATGAACCAACAGGATCTGCAGGACATGATGGACCGCATCCAAGAACTGATGGAACAGGGCCGTTACGCCGAGGCGCAGCAGGCGCTCGAAGAATTCCAGCAGATGATGGAGAACATGCAGGTCACGCAAGGGCAGGGCCAGCAGGGTCAATCGCCCGGCGAACAGGCGATGGAGGGTCTGGCAGAGACTCTGCGCGAACAGCAGGGCCTGTCGGATCAGGCATTCCGCGATTTGCAGGAACAGTTCAACCCCGGCGCGCAATCCGGCCAGTCGCAGAACAACGAGGGCCGCAGCGGTGGCGAGGGTCGCGGCGAGAGCCATGATGGTCAGCAAGGCCAAGGTGGGCAAGGCGGCGAGCAACAGGGCCAAGGCGGCGAAGGCCGCGAACAGGCTGAGGGCGGCGAAGGCGCTGAGGGATCTCTGGCCGAACGCCAAGAGGCGCTGCGCCAAGAGTTGGAGCGCCAGCGACAGGGCCTGCCGCAACTGGGCGGCGAAGCAGGCGAAGCCGCGCGTGACGCCCTCGACCGCGCCGGACGTGCCATGGAAGGTGCCGAAGAGGCGCTGCGCAACGACGATCTGGCCGGGGCCATCGACAATCAGGCCGAGGCGATGGAGGCGCTGCGTGAAGGGATGCGCAACATGGGCGAGGCGATGGCCGAGCAGCAGAACCCCGGTGGGCAGGGCGATGCCGAAGGTCAGCCAGGGCAGGCGCAGGCCGATCCCCTTGGGCGCGAAGCGGGTCAGGGACGTCAGGTCGGCACGCAGGACAGTCTCTTGCAGGGCGAGGATGTCTATCGCCGCGCGCGCGAGTTGCTGGACGAGATCCGAAAACGCTCGGGCGAGGGCGAGCGCCCGGATGTGGAACTCGACTATCTCAGGCGCTTGCTCGAGCGGTTCTGAGGCATTGCCTGACCGTTCCGCGTGTCATGCCTGCGGGGAGTGGGGGGTAGTATTTCCCCATGCCGCGTATCGAAATTATCGCAAACTTTTCCTGGAATATGCTAGATCCCTGCTCGGGTGCGCGAAAAGGGCCCTGTGTGACAGTTATAAAAAGGGACGGAAATGATTCAGGAATTCAAGGATTTCATCGCCAAGGGCAATGTCATGGACATGGCCGTCGGTATCATCATCGGGGCGGCGTTTACGGCAATTGTCGGGTCGCTGGTGGCCGATCTGATCAACCCGATCATCAGCCTGTTCTTGGGCGGTATTGATTTCTCGGGCCTCTATATTGTGCTGGGCTCGGGCGATTATGCCTCAATTGCTGCCGCAGAAGAGGCGGGCGCTGCGGTGTTCGCTTATGGGCGGTTCATCATGGCCGTGATCAACTTTCTGATCATCGCCTGGGTGGTGTTCATTCTGGTCAAATTGGTCAATCGCGCCAAGGACGCCACATCCAAGCCCAAGGTTGAGGCACCGGCCACTGATCCCGGTCCGTCCGAACTGGATATCCTGATGGAAATCCGCGACGCGCTGAGAAAGTAAACACGGCAGGGGACGAGGGGCAATGTTGCTTCTCGTCCTCTCAAACCCGATGATAAGGACTACCTGCGAGGATCGAGGCCGCGCGATAGAGTTGCTCGACAAGCATCACCCGCACCAGCATATGCGGCCAGACCATCCGGCCAAAAGACAATGCGAAATCGGCGCGCGCGCGCAATTCGGGCGCGATGCCGTCGGCCCCACCGATCACCAGCGCCAGATCGCCCCGCCCGGCGTCGCGCCACGCGGCCAAAGTCTCGGCAAATTCGGGAGAGGTGATCTCTTTCCCGCGCTCATCGAGCACCGCAAGCACGGCACCTTGGGGAATCACCCGGTCAAGCAAGGTGGCCTCGGCGGCCATGCCCCCACCCTTCTTGTCCTCGACCTCATGCAGGGTGGCAGGGCCAAGCCCATGCGCGCGCCCCGTTCGGTCGAACCGGGTGAGATAATCGTCGAACAGCGCACGCTCCGGGCCGGTCCGCAACCGGCCCACCGCGCAGATGTGAACCCGCATTCAGACCTGAGACGCCGCCGTCTGCCCGGAAGGTAGCCACATCTTCTCGAGCTGATAGAAATCGCGGACCTCGGGACGGAACACATGGACGACGACATCGCCCGTGTCGATCAGCACCCAATCGCCGGTTTCCTTGCCCTCGGTCCGGGCCACGATGCCCATATCCTGCTTGAGCCGATCCATCAGTTTCTCTGCAATGGCCGAAACTTGCCGCGAGGACCGCCCCGAGCAGATCACCATATAGTCGCACATGGCGGTTTTGCCGCGCAGGTCGATCTGCACGACATCTTCGGCCTTGTCATCGTCAAGAGAGGTCAGGATCGCCGCAAGCTGCGCTTCGCTGTCTGCGGTCAAGGTGGGCATCATCGCGATGGCCCCCTGGTCAGCGGCACTGGCCGCATATGTCGTAAAAGACAGGACATCGTCCTCCTTTGCTGCGCACCGCTGGACCCCGGTGCAGGGTATGGGCCTAACGTAGCAAGAGTTTCGTGACTTTTCAATAAACCCTGTCCCGCATCGCGCCAAATTGCCGGATATGCCGCACACTTGGTCGCTGGCTGCTCATATGGACATCAAGGCCGGTATGGACAAGTCGCGCAATTCAGGCTCTTTTCATCGCAATGCCGGAGGAGCGCCATGACCACAGCCCTGATCACCCATCCCGATTGTCTGGGCCATGTGACGCCCGAAGGTCATCCCGAACAGGTGGCGCGGTTGGAGCGTATTCTGGAGGCGCTAGAGGGCAAGGACGTGATCCGCGTCAAGGCCCCATTGGTGGCCGAGGACGATCTCTTGCGCGTCCATCCCAAGAGCCATGTCGAGGCTATCCGCGCGGCATCGCCTGTTTCGGGGCGGGTGCAACTCGATGCCGATACATGGATGTCGCCCGGCACCTTGGCGGCGGCGCATCGTGCTGTCGGTGGTGCTGTGCGCGCGGTCGATCTAGTTGTGTCGGGTGAGGCTCATAACGCCTTTGTCGCCACTCGTCCGCCGGGGCATCATGCCGAGCGTGAGACGACGATGGGGTTTTGCCTCTTTGGCAATGTCGCGGTGGCCGCGAAATATGCGCTGGATCATCACGGGCTGAAGCGGGTGGCGGTGGTGGATTTCGACGTGCATCACGGCAATGGCACGCAGGATTTGCTGGAGGATGAGCCGCGCGCCTTTTTTGCCTCGTCGCATCAATATCCGCTGTGGCCGGGCACCGGCGCCGCGCATGAGACCGGGCCCCATGACACGATCCTCAACGTGCCGCTGCCGCCGCGCTCGGGCGGGGCGGTATTCCGCCGGGAATATGAGGACAAGGTGTTTCCACGCGTGCGGGCGTTCAAGCCTGAACTGATCCTTGTTTCTGCAGGCTTTGACGCGCATCGCGATGATCCGCTGGCTGATCTGCTACTGGAGACCGAGGATTTCGTATGGGTCACGGAAAGGCTCTGTGATCTGGCGGATGAGCTGTGCGCTGGCAAATTGGTAAGTTGCCTTGAGGGCGGCTATAACCTCTATGCGCTGGCTGAGAGTGTGGCGGCGCATGTCGATGTGTTGATCGCACGCGGCGGGGCCTGACTCTAGCGCCAAAAGGAACCCTGAATGCGTGCCGGCCTCGTCCTGCTGAGCCTTGCCTATGTGCTCAGCCAATTTTTTCGTGCCTTTCTGGCGGTGCTGAGTGGCCCCTTGGCGCTGGATATCGGCGCTACGCCGGATGATCTGGCCTTGGCTTCCGGCCTCATGTTCGTGACCTTCGCCGCGATGCAACTTCCGGTGGGCTGGGCGCTCGACCGGGTGGGGCCACGGCGCACGGCAGCGGTCTTGCTGCTCTTGGGGGGCGGGGGAGGGGCCGCGCTCTTTGCCCTTGCCACCAGCCCGCTGCATATCAACCTCGCAATGGTGTTGATCGGCATAGGCTGTTCGCCGGTGCTGATGGCCTCTTACTACATCTTTGCCCGACAATTTTCGGCAGCGCGGTTTGCCACGCTGGCGGCGGTCATGCTGGGGGTTGGCTCCTTTGGCAATCTGGTGGCCTCGTATCCGATGGCCTGGGCTGCGGAAACGATTGGCTGGCGCGCGGCGCTCTGGGGGTTGGGTGGCATTTCGGTGGCGGTGGCCTTTGGGGTTCTGGCGCTGGTGCGCGACCCCGAAGCGGTCAAGGGCGAGGCGCGCGGCTCGCTCCTTGATCTGCTTAGGATGCCGGTGATCTGGACCATTCTGCCACTGATGTTCGTGGCCTATGCGCCAGCGGCAGGGCTGCGGGGTCTCTGGGCCGGGCCCTATCTGCGCGATGTCTTTGGCCTCGACACGGTCCAGGTGGGACAGGCGACGCTGGTCATGGGGATGGCGATGATTGCGGGCACTTTTGCCTATGGTCCGCTCGACCGGGTGTTCAAGTCGCGCAAATGGGTGATCTTTACCGGGAATGTCATCTGCGCCGCCGCCCTTCTGACGCTGATGTTCTGGCCGGACCGCAGCCTTGGGCTGTCGATTGCCCTCTTGGCGGTTATTGGTCTTGCCGGGTCTACATACCCAGTCCTGATCGCGCATGGGCGCGCGTTTTTTCCGACGCATCTGGCGGGGCGGGGCGTAACGCTGCTCAATCTCTTTGGGATTGGCGGGGCGGGGGTGGCGCAGTTTGCCTCGGGACCGCTCTTTGCGTCCGCCGCGACTGCGGGTGCTCTCGCGGGCTATACAGCGCTTTTTGCGCTCTTCGCCTTTGCCCTTGTCATCGGTCTCGTGACCTATCTCTTCAGCCGCGACAGCATGGATTGAGCGCTGCCCCTTTCACATCCCGGCCATTCCCTGTATGACCCGCACCGCAACCCCCGGCTCAGGAGGCAGATACATGGGTTACAAAGTCGTCGTCGCAGGTGCCACAGGGAATGTGGGCCGCGAAATGCTGAACATTCTCGCCGAGCGCGAGTTTCCGGTGGATGAGATCGTCGCACTTGCGTCGCGTCGCTCTCTGGGCACCGAGGTCAGCTTTGGCGACCGAACTCTCAAGACCCAGGATCTGGACACGTTCGATTTTACTGGCTGGGACATGGCGCTCTTTGCCATCGGCTCGGACGCAACCAAGATCTACGCGCCCAAGGCGGCCAAGGCAGGCTGTGTCGTGATCGACAACTCGTCGCTCTATCGCTACGACCCCGATGTGCCGCTGATCGTGCCCGAGGTGAATGCTGACGCGGTCATGGGCTATGCCAAGAAGAACATCATCGCCAACCCCAACTGCTCCACCGCTCAAATGGTGGTGGCATTGAAGCCGCTGCATGACCGCGCGCGTATCAAGCGCGTTGTCGTCTCGACCTATCAGTCGGTGTCGGGTGCGGGCAAAGAGGGTATGGACGAGCTCTGGGATCAGACCAAGGCAGTCTATAACCCGACCGACAGCCAGCCGCCGCGCAAGTTCACCAAGCAGATCGCGTTCAACGTGATCCCGCATATTGATGTGTTCCTCGAGGATGGGCAGACCAAGGAAGAGTGGAAGATGGTCGCCGAAACCAAGAAGATCCTTGACCCCAAGATCAAGGTCACGGCCACCTGCGTGCGGGTGCCGGTCTTTGTCGGTCATTCCGAGGCGATCAACATCGAGTTCGAGGATCATCTCGACGAGGCCGAAGCGCGCGATATCCTGCGCGAATCTCCCGGCATCATGGTGATCGACAAGCGCGAGAATGGCGGCTACGTGACACCGGTCGAATGTGTGGGGGACTATGCCACCTTCATCAGCCGCATCCGGCAGGACCCGACGATTGATAACGGCATCAACCTCTGGTGTGTCTCGGACAACTTGCGCAAGGGTGCTGCGCTCAACGCCGTGCAGATTGCCGAAGTGTTGGGACAGCGCGTGCTGAAAAAGGGCTGATCGCCGTCGGACAGAAAACAAACGGGCGCGCCATCAGGTGCGCCCGTTTGCATTCGTAAGGGCATGTTTCACTGAACCGGTTCAACCTTGAACTGGACAGTGGAATACCATTCTGCCACCGCGCGAATATCGTCATTCGACATTTCGGCGGCGATGCCGCTCATGATGTCATGCTGACGCTTGCCGGTGCGGAATGCCTTGAGTTGGGTGTCGATATACATCACCGTCTCGCCCGCGAGATTGGGGGCATCCTCGATCAGCGCAATGCCATCCGCGCCGTGACAGGCGGTGCAAGCTTCGGGCGCGTTTTCGGCCGTCTGGCTTGGGGCAAGGGACGCCATCGGCGTCTGACTGCTATACCACGCCGCCAGATCGGCAATCGCCTGATCCGAGAGGTTGGCCGCGACCACGCTCATCATTTCATGCACGCGCCGCCCCTCGCGAAAGGCGGTCAGTTGGTGTTCGATATAGGCCGGGTTCTCGCCACCGATATGGGGCACGATGGGCATTTTCGCCATGCCTTCGATGCCGTGACAGGTGCGGCATTGACTCGCCAGCTTGCGTCCCGCCTCAGGATCGCCGGTCAGACCCTCTGCAACAGCAATCTGGGCGAGGAAAACCCCGCCCAGACCCAGAATACATGCCTTGAGCATCAATTGCCCTCGTACCAGATGCGGTAGATCGCCCCGGCGAGATCGTCCGACACGAGGATCGAACCATCGCGCAATTGCGCCACGTCGGCGGGCCGACCCAGGTATTCGCCATTCTCGTCGATCCAGCCTTCGGCAAAGGGCTCCATCGTGGCGTTGCCCTCTCCGTCGATGAACGTCACCATCACGCGGGCGCCCACCGGCTCTGTGCGGTTCCACGACCCATGCTGCGCCGAGAAGATGGCGTTCTTGTATTTGGCCGGGAACATGCTTCCGGTGTAGAAGGTCATGCCGAGATCGGCGGCATGCGCCACTGTTTCCACGGCAGGCATCACAACCTCAACCGGCACCTCTTCGCCCTTGTACTCATTGGTGCGGACCGAACCGCCGCCATACCACGGATGGCCGAAATGCTGGCCTGCCTCGGTCTGGCGGTTCAACTCGCCCGGCGGGATGTCATCGCCCATGCCGTCAACCTGATTGTCGGTCCACCACAACTCGCCGGTTTCGGGGTGGAAATCCTGACCGACCGAGTTGCGCACGCCGTAGGTATAAACCTCGCGGCCGGTGCCATCGGTGTTCATGCGGATGATGCCGCCGATGCCCCATTTGGTGTTGATCTCAAGGTTTTCCTTCGGGGCCACGTTGAAGGGCTGGCCAAGCGAGATATAGATCTTGCCATCCGGGCCGATGTCACAAACCCGCGCGGTGTGGTTAAAGCTCTCTTGCTCCTCGGGGATCAGATCACCCTTGGCGACAAGATTGAAGGCCGCCACATCGGGGCTTTCGTAAAAGAATTCGGCAGCGGGAAACAGCAATACGCGGTTCTGCTCGGCGATGTAGAGAAAGCCATCCTTGGAAAAGCAAGGGCCATTCGGGATCGAGAATTTCAGCGAGGGCGCGAAATCCTTGACCTCATCGGCCACACGATCCTTGTTGCGGTCGGTCACGGACCAGACCTTGTCCTTGCGCGTGCCCACAAAGGTCACGATGCCCTGTGGGCCTACGGCCATATGGCGCGCATCAGGCACGACGGCATAGAGGCCGATCTTGAACCCGTCGGGCAGGCTGATCCGCTCGAGTGTTTTCTTGATCCCCTCGGCATAGTCGCCGCCCTGTTCGATAAAGGTAAAATCGGTCACGCCGGTTGACTGGAAGTTCGACAGTTTTTCCAGATTGTCCGGCACGTTGGCCGCCTGCGCATGGGCAAGCCCGGCGCTGAGCGCCAGAGTGGCGATGGATGACAGCAGATGCTTCATTTGGTTCCTCCCGTTTGAAAATCCGTTTGGCCTGTCCGATGCGTGAGGCCCGGACAGGGCCATGATCCTAGACTTCGTCAAGCTGACCCAACGCGCTCTCCCCTTCGCGCGGCTCATGCGAAATACCGTTTACGTTGCATTCGCACGCTCAGACCCTATCGCAGTTTCCGGGCGGGACAAGGGTTTGCTGCCACCATTCCCTACGACCAAAGTCGTAGGTCTCACACCAATGTCATCGAGACGCAGCCAAGGCCCGCAATTTCGCCTTGCGCGGTGATCGGGGCCTGCACCCACGGCAACCCGTTGAGCGATCCGGTGATCACCACCTGCCCCGGCTGCAAGCCGCCGCAATGGTCGCCGAGGGCCCGCGCGAGCGCGCAGAGCGTGGCAAAGGCATCGCCACCGGGCACCGCAGCGACCCCGTCCAGCAGAGTATCGTTCCCAAGGGTCAGATGCGCCTCGGCGCGGGTGACGTCGATAGCATGCCAGTCGGCGCAAGGCGCGCCCAGAACCACAGCGCCGTTGAGTTGATTGTCCAGCATCTTGAGCGCGGCATTCGCGCCCTTGGGATCGGCAAGGCGGCTCTGGACCAGTTCAAAGACCGGCAAAAGCTCGACAGCGTGGCGCAGTCTGTCCTCGAAATCCGGGGCTGCGGTATCGGGCAGGGGGGCAATCAGGCGAAAGGCGTATTCGAGTTCGACGCCTGCCTCTTCGCCCTCTGACAGAGGGATGGTGGCGGGACTCTGGTGAATGTCGCGGGCCATGATCGGGGCGATGATGATCGGCGCGCCGGATGGGCGCGCGACCTTGAAACCACCCACGGGGCCAAGCTCTGCCGCGACCTCTGCTTGCACCGCAAACACGCGGTCGCGCGTCAGCCCCTCGCCAGCGGTAGCGGGTAGTTTGGGGCCACCGTTTCGCGCCAGCAAGAGCGCCGTCGTCAAGGGATCGCTCATGCCGCGATTACCGCGCCAGAGGCAATCATCGCCTCGATTTGCCCCGCGTCATACCCCGCCTCGCGCAACACCTCGCGGCTGTGCTGGCCAAGCAACGGCGCGGCGCTGCGGATGCTGGCGGGGGTCTCGCTGAACTTGACCGGGTGGCCGAGTGTCTTGACCGCGCCTGCCACGGGATGATCCACCTCGACAATCATGTCGCGCGCATGCGCCTGTGGATCGGCCTGCATTTGCAGAATGTCGAGCACCGGACCGGCGGGCAACCCCGCACGTTCCATCCGCTCGAGCCAAACCTCAGAAGTTTCGCGCCGCAGGTGGTCGTTCAGGATCTCTTCGAGGTCCTTGAGATGCTGCATCCGGTCGTGGTTGGAGGCAAAGCGCGGGTCGTCATTCAACTCTGGCGCGCTGATCACGTCGAGAAACCGCAACCAATTGCGTTGGTTGGCGGCCCCCACATTGATCCAGCCATCGGCGGTCTGGAACGCCTGATAGGGGCCATTGAGAGGATGCGCCGATCCCATCGGGCTGGGGGCCGTGCCAGTGGCAAAGGCGATGGCCGATTGCCAATAGGTCTGGGTGATCGCCGCCTCGAAAAGCGAGGTATCCACCTTTTGCCCCTGCCCGGTTTGCAACATGCGCGCATAGGCGGCCGAAACCCCCATGGCCGCCACGATCCCTGCCGTGATGTCCGAAACCGGCGCACCGGTCTTGACCGGGGGCCGCCCCGGCCCCTCGCCGGTGATCGACATGAGGCCAGACATGCCTTGGGCAATCAGGTCAAAGCCGCCACGCTCTGCATACGGTCCCGTACGGCCAAAGCCCGAGATTTCACAATAGATCAGACGCGGGTTGATCGCGCGCAGGTCGTCATAGCCAAGACCCAACCGCTCCATCGTGCCCATGCGGTAATTCTCGATCACCACGTCGGCCTCTTCCAACATGCGATGCAACACTTTTACCGCCTCCGGGTCCTTGAGGTTGAGAGCAAGCCCCCGCTTGTTGCGGTTCATCATCATATAGGCGGCGGATTCGCCGTGGATCGCGGGCGGCACAAAGCGGCGACTGTCATCGCCGTCTGGCTTTTCGACCTTGATCACATCCGCGCCCATATCGGCCAGCATGAGACCACAGACCGGACCGGCCATGATATGCGCCAGTTCGATCACCTTCATCCCCGCAAGGGGGCCTGTGCCGCTCATGTGCCGCTCCAGTCTGGTTTCTGCTTGGCAAGAAAGGCCTCGATCCCATGACGGAAATCGCGGCTCATGTAGCACATCTCGATCAGGTCGGCGTCTTCGACACGGGTGGCGGTGCTGACGCGGCGCATCGCTTCTTTGGTGGCACGCAGGGTCAAAGGGGCCATTTGCGCCAGCGTGTCGGCCAATTCCTCGGCACGGGCCATCAGCGCCGTTTCATCCGCCAGCACTTCGGAGATAAGGCCACAGCCCCGCGCCTCTTCGGCAGCGATCAGGCGGGCGGTAAAGATCATCTCGCGCACCCGCCCCGCGCCCATCAGGGACGACAGCCGCGCCAGATTGGCAGCGGCAAGGCAATTGCCAAGGGTGCGGGCGATGGGAAAGCCGAACTTGAGATTGGTCGCGGCGATGCGGATGTCACAAACCCCGGCAATCGCTGCGCCGCCCCCCGTGCAGGCCCCATTGATCGCGGCGACCGTGGGCAGCGGACAGCGCTCGACCGCCTCCAGCACACGCTCGATCCGGGCCTCGTAATCCAGCGCGTCCTGAGCTTTGTCAAAGGCGCGAAATTGCGTCATGTCGGTGCCCGCCGCGAACGCCTTGCCGCCCGCGCCATGGATCACCACGGCGCGGATGCTGCCATCGGTTGGCACCTCGCGGCAGAGGGTGGCCAGCCCCTCATACATCTCAAACGTCAGCGCATTGCGCGCCTCGGGGCGGTTGAAGGTGATCCAGAGCGTATGCCCCCGGACCTGCGACAGGATTTCGGTCATCTGCACCCCCTCAGCGGTAGAAATATTCGACCAGGAAGAGCGGCACCGAGGGCACATAGGTGCAGAGCATCAGCACCGCCAAGAGCACCATGATGAACCAGATGTTGACCTTGGATACCTCCCAGATATTCGCCCGCGCCACCGCACAGGCGGTGATCAGCACCGAGGCCACGGGGGGCGTCTGTTGCCCGATGGCAAGGTTGAGCGTGACCACGAGGCCGAAGTGCACGGGGTCGATTCCCGCCGCCGTGATCAGCGGCATCACAATCGGGATCACAAGGATGATCGCGGCGGCAGAGTGCAGGAAGAAGCCGATCACGAGGAAAAAGACATTGAGTATGAGCAGGATTGCCCACTGCTGATTGGTGATGTCGAGAATGCCCTGTGCCAGATGCTGCGGAATCTGCGCGCGGGTCAGGAACCCGCCCATCAGCACCGAAGCCGCCACCAGCAACATGACGACAGCGGTTTGCATCCCCCCGTCCAACATGGCGCGGCGCAGATGCTTGAGATCAACCTGACGATACCATGCCGACACGATGATGGCCGCAATCACGGCAAGACCTGCTGCTTCGGTCGCGGTGACATATCCGCCAAAGATACCGCCGAGGATGATCACCGGCAGAAAGAACGCTGGCAGCGCGTCAATAAAGGTCTCGCGCAGGCGCGGGATGTTGAACGCCTCTTCGGTCGGCAGGTTGTAACGGCGGGCAAAGACATAGGCCACGAACATCAGGCCTGCCGCGCCCAAAAGGCCCGGCACCACGCCTGCAACAAAGAGCTGCTCGACCGAGGTGTTGGACGAGGCGGCGTAGAGGATCATCGGGATCGACGGCGGGATGATGATCGCCAGCGAGGCTGAGGACGAAGTGACAGCGGCCGAGAGTTCTTTGGAGTAACCACGCTTTTTCATCTGCGGAATGAGGATCGAGCCCATGGCCGCCACATCCGCCACCGCAGAACCCGAGATTTCGGCAAAGAAGAGCGACACGCCGATATTGACCATCGCCAGACCGCCGCGCACGAAGCCGATGATCGCCGTGACAAAGTTGATCAACCGGTCGGTGATGCCGCCCGCGTTCATGATGGCGCCTGCCAGAACGAACATCGGAATGGCAATGAGCGAGAATTTGGTCGAGCCGCTATACATGTCGAGCGCGATGGTCACGAGACTGCTTGGCCCTTCGGTCAGCATAAGGCCCATGACCCCGGCAAGCGCAAGGCCGATGGCAATCGGCACGTTGATGCAGATCATCGCCACGAGGGCCGCGAAAATACCCAGCATCAACATCACACGCGCTCCTTGTTCTTTTCGAGTTCGGTTTCGACTTCTTCTTCGATCTCGGCATGTTCGAGAGAAATCCCGCGCGATGTCTGGACCCAGTAATTCGGCAGGCTGAGCAGTTGGCAGATGATGAAGAGAATGGCACCGATGGGAATCACCGATTGTGTCAATTGCACCGGCACCCAAGTGAGCGAGGTGAGCGTATCCCCCTCGAGCACCTCGAGCACCTGAAACCCGGCGCGCGCCATGAGGACGAAAAAGAGCAGAACCAGCGCTTCACCCACCAGAACCGCGATCATCCGGTAGCGGACCGGAATTGCCAGCAGGACCGAGTCAAAGCCGATATGCCGCCGGTGCAGCGCCGCAAGCGCAGACCCGTAATAGGTGATCCAGGCCAGCATGATCGCGGCCACCTCATCATACCAGGAAAAGCTCTGGCCCATGAGCCGGGCAATGACGGCAACGATCACGACGACCGTGAGACCGACCATCAGCAGAACCGTGATCCATTCAAGCAGACGGCTTGCGATCCGGTTGGTTTGGGTGAGGAGGGAGGTCATATGTGCAGCGTTCCGGTGCAAGAGAGACCGGCATGATCATGCCGGATGAGATCCGCGAAATCCTGTCAGGCTAGGTTGTGACGGCCCCCAAAGGGACCGTCACACGGTCGCATCAGCTTGCGTTGCCAAGCGCCAGCACGGCGTCGATTAGTTCTTGACCGCCCTCGACCTGTTCCGCAAAGGCGTCATAGACCGGCTTGGACGCGGCGATGAACGCCTCCTTGTCGGCCTCGTTCACCTCGACCCCGGCGGCCTTGATCACGTCGAGCAGTTCGCTTTCCATCTTGATGGCCGTCTCGTAGGTGAAGGTCTGCGTGTCGGCGGCACATTCGGACAGAACGGCGCGCACATCCTCGGGCTGACCTTCAAACCCTTTTTGCGAGGACAGGATATACGCAGGCGTATAGACATGGCCAGTGATCGAGAGGTACTTTTGCACCTCTTGGAATTTGGCCGTGGCGATCTGGGTATAAGGGTTTTCCTGCCCGTCCATCACACCGGTCTGCAACGCGGTGAACACGTCGGAAAAAGCCATCGGCGTCGGGTTTGCACCGTATTGCTGGAACATCTTGACGCGCCATTCGCCATTGGGCGTGCGCAGCTTGATACCTTTGAGGTCTTCCGGCACGGTGATGGGGCGGATGTTGTTGGTGATATGGCGAAAGCCGTTCTCGGCCAGACCGACAATGTGATAGCCGTTGTTGTTGGCGGCGGCCTGGAACGTGTCCATCATCGCATCCTGAACGCGGCGCATGTGGTCGCGGTCTTTGATGATATAGGGCATCTCGAAAATGCCAAAGAGCCCATCGACCGAGGACATCACCGACGAGGGCAGCGCGAAATCGACCTGACCCAGCTTGAGCTTTTGCAACAGTTCCTTGTCATTGCCCAACTGTGACGAGCCAAAGGTCTGGACTTCGGCCTTGCCACCGGATTTTTCCCCCACACAGGCGGCAAAATGGTTTGCTGTCGCCTCGAACAGTGACCCCGGCTCGCCCACATGGCCAAAGCGCATGGTGATGTCTGCTGCCATTGCCGGCACCGCCACAAAGGACGCCACCACGGATGCTATGATTGCTTTTTTCATTTTCTTCCTCCCTTGGTTTTCATGTCTGCGCGGGCTCTGCCGCGCCTTGGTCTTTCCTTGTTGTGAAATCGTGACTTGCAATCCGGGCAGGCTCCTCCTCCGACCCGGACCGATACCATCAGGCCGCGGCGCGGGCGCTGTCGAATTTTTGCCCCAGCACATCCATCGCCGCTTGCAC